>DAOUEO010000189.1:0-2132 GCA_034430455.1 Dehalococcoidia bacterium
GACATCGTCTCCTACGAGTGGGACCTGGACAACGACGGGCAGTACGACGACGCCGCGGGCGTGACGGTCGATCACGTCTTCAACGACGACGGCGCCTACATCGTGGGCTTGAAGGTCACCGACGACGACGGCGCGGAAGGCTATGACAGCAGCACGGTGACGGTGAACCCGGTGAACGATGCGCCGGTGGCTGTCGACGATGAGTACACCACCGACGAAGACACCGCTCTGGTGGGAGAGACGGGCGCACTCATCATCGACCACGAGGATGTGGACATCACCGCCCTCCCGCAAGACGCCATGCAGCTCGCGAAGGACACGCTCCACATCGGCTACGGGCACACCTCGCACGGCAGCCAGCTCACCACCGGCATGACCGGCCTGGTCGGCTTCGCCAACGGCGGCGGCAAGGGCCTCTCGCTGCCCGCGGACTTCTTCGCCTGGAACAACGGCGGGACCGGCGGGGCGCTCGATCTGCACGATTACTTCCAGCCGGGAGACCTCGGGAACCCCGACCGGACGACCTGGGCGGCACGGACACGAGACTATCTGGACGCCAACAGCGACGTGAATGTGATCATCTGGTCCTGGTGCGGGCAAGCCGATACGACAGAAGCGAACATCGACCTCTATCTGGGCCTGATGGACGATCTGGAGACGGACTATCCCGACGTGCAATTCGTCTACATGACGGGCCACGTCAACGGGTGCAGCACGACCGGCAACCTGTTCCTCCGCAATCAACAGATACGTGATTACTGTACGGCTAACGACAAGATTCTCTACGATTTCGCCGACATTGAGTCCTATGATCCCGACGGCAGCTACTACGGAGACAAACTGGCCGACGACGCCTGCGCATACGATTCCGACGACAACGGCTCACGTGACAAGAACTGGGCGATCGACTGGCAGAACACCCATACGGTGGACGTCGACTGGTACAGTTGCTCGAGCGCCCACAGCCAGCCGCTCAATGCCAACCAGAAGGCATACGGCGCCTGGGCGCTGTGGACGGAGATCGCCGCCCGCGTGAGCGGGCGCGGAGGGGGCGCGCTGGACCTGCTGGACAACGACACGGACCCCGATGGTGACACGCTTCACATAGACAGCGTCGACACGACCGGTACCGTCGGCACGGTGACCCACGTGGGCGACAACGTGACCTACGATCCCGACGGACAGTTCGAGGGGCTGGCGGCCGGCGAGAGCACCACGGACACGTTCGATTATACGGCCACCGACGGCAACGGCGGCTTCGACGTCGCCACGGTCACCATCACCGTCACGGGAGTCAACGACGCCCCGGTGGCGGAGGACGCGGCGTTCGACGTGGATGAGGGCGGCAGCCACAGCGGCACGTTGGTGGCCACGGACGCTGATGCCACCGACGTGCTGACCTACCAGATCGAGAGCGGCCCCGACCACGGGGCCCTCACGGCGTTTGACCCCGCCACCGGCGCCTTCACGTACGAACCGGTCCTAGGCTACGCCGGCCCGGACCAGTTTACCTTCACGGCGAACGACACCACCGTCGACAGTAACGAGGCGACCGTCACGATCAACGTGGAAGCCGGTGTGGCGACGCTGCCGTACAGCGAGGACTTCGAGGACGGGGTGGCGGACTCGCTGGCGGAGCGGTCCGGGACGTGGACGGTGAGTGGTGGCCGCTACCACGTGGTGCCGGTGGTGGGGGCTGACGCGGTGACCACACTGGACGTGGGAGTGGCGTTGCCGGCGGACGTGGAGATCGAGGCGCTGGTGAACGCGGAGGCCCCGGGCGGGGGGTACTGGTGCAACGGCCTGATCATCTTCGACTACCAGAGTGCGACCGACTTCAAGTTCGCGGGGCTCTACCCGGGGTTGAACCAGGTGCGCGTAGGCCATCGGACGGCCGGCGGCCGGGTGATCGACGCGAGCCAGGGGATGACGCTGAACACGGGTGCGGACTACACGGTGAATGTGGTGCTGGAGGGGAGCCAGGTCACCGTATCGGTGGGTGGTGCACCGGTGGTAAGCCACGACTTCGGATCCTCCCTGACTGATGGCGGGGTGGGTCTGGGCACCGTCGGCGCGAAGGGCCACTTCGACGACGTGGTGGTGCAGGAGTACGTGCCGCCGGTGGTGGTTCC
>DAOUEO010000190.1:0-5869 GCA_034430455.1 Dehalococcoidia bacterium
GCGCCCGCCAGCGCCGCCAGGTCCGCCGCCTTCGCCACCGCGCGGCGTTCGCTCAGCCACAGGCCGACGTCGACGGTCAGGGCGCCCATCACCAGGGTAATCGTGAAGATAGCCGCGAATATGATCATCATCTGCCCGCGGTCGGGGTGGAGAGCGCGATGAAGGAGTCTCATCAATCTGAGCACGGCGGACACTCCTTATCAGAGGGGCAAGGGCCGCTAAGGGCAAGATCCAGGCGCGCCGAGCCCGTAGCCGTCAGATTGATCGGAGGGATGGGACTGTCGAATAGGGCGTTGTTAAGGATCGGGAGATCCCAATCGGCGGGAAGGGTGATCGTCACGTTGTCGCCGGCGTCGGTGGTGCTGCCGTTGGGGTTGGATGGGTCGTCCTCACATTGGAATGTGATCTCCCCTGTCACCGCTCCCTGGGCCTGTTCGCAGGCGCGCTCGCACACAGCGTTGAAGCCCTCAGTCTCGCTTATGTCGGTTACCGCCGCCATGCGCGCCCCTTCGTAGGCGGCGTGCTGCAATACGATGCGCCGGTTCATCGCCATGCCAAAATCGATGATTGCGAGGAACAAAATGAAGACGATAGGCGACAGAAGCGCAAACTCCACCAGGGTCTGCCCCCGTGACGAGCCGTTGCGGCCTCTTGTCAAGCCCATTAGCTGATCCCCTACGCGTGCGTCTCCCTCGGTGGTGGATGGGCGGGGCGGGACCGCCCCGCCCATCCGCATCTGCGATGTGCGTTTACGGCGTTGCCGACTCCGGGATAACGTTGGCGGCGAACCAGTCGGCCATGCTTTGGAACCAGTCTTTTACTTCCGGCGTCAGGATCGCCAGCGCGGCGATCAGAACCACGGCGATCCCGCCCGTGATAATGGCGTACTCCATGACGTCCTGGCCGCGCTCCCCCTTCGGTCGGGCCTTCAGGCTCAGCGCCCACACTACCAGTCTGTCTATCACCTCTTTGTCTCTCCTTTCCTGTTGCTGAAATGAAAATGAACGCTTCGCGGCCCCCAAGAGGCCGCTGCGGGAGTTCCTGTGCTTTTTCGCGGAGCCTCACCCCCTTCCAGAGCAACAGGAGAGACATGAGTCGGAGGGCACCCTTGCGCGCTTGCCCCGGCGCCCCTCGGCCCGTCCCTGTTCAGAGAAACGGGCTTCGGTGCGATACTTATAGTGCAACGCGGGGGCCTCTCCGCTCCTGTTGCCTCGGTCCCGCTGGCTTACCCCCGGCGGGACCTTCTATTTCTTCTAACGATCTCCCCTTCATGGCGTTACGCGGCAGCGGCGGACGGCCGGAGCCGCCGCGGGCACAAGTACCCGAGGACAACGACACCTGGGCTGCGAAAGAGGGTTGTCGGCGGGGATTCCTTCCCCTCGACGCAAGCCCGCCACCAAAGGGCAGAGGATAATCTTACCGCGATTATGGACAGATTGTCAAGTACTTTGTATCGGAACTTGTGAATCTCGGAGCACATGGGTCGGGCACGGAGTCCCGACCCTACGAATCTGCCTCGGAAGCCGCCTCGAACCGGATGCGGTGCGGCCCGATCACGATCTCGTCCCCCGGCTCCAGCACCGCCCAGTCGACCGTCCGCTCCCCCACGCGCGTCGTCAGCCGCCGGTCGAGGTGGTGGAGCATGAAGCTTCCCTCCCGCAGCCAGACGCGGGCGTGGCGTCCGCCGACCTGGCCGCCGGCGTCGGAGAGGCGGAGGGCGCAGTCGGCGTCGGCGCCGATGGTCACGGCCCGCTCGCCCAGCTCGACGCTCTCTCCCGCGTCCGGCCCCTCGATGACGACGAGGCGGGCGGACAGCGCCTCCGGGCCCGCCCACTCGGCGACGGGCGGTGGACGGTAGGAGGCGGTCGACTTCGTGGGGCCGCTCACGGCGGCCTGCCGTCGCCGGCGCGCTCGGCGGAAGCCGAGGACCCCGCCGCCGCCCGCTATCAGCAGCGCCAGCACGACAATCATCACCCAGAGGAAGGGGCCGCGCCCGCCCCCTTCGTCCTCATCGGCGACCGGCGCGACCGGCTCGGGGGTGGCGCTGGGTGTCGCCGTCGGCTGGGGAGCGGCGCCGGGACGGCGGAAGCGGGCCGTCTCTTCCACCGTCGCCCCGCCGTCGCTCACTGAGACGCGCAGCTCCGACTCGCCGCCGTCGGCCTGTCCGGGGAGTCGCAGTCGCAGGAGGTACTGCGCCCGCAGCAGCCGGCCGATCCCCTCGTACACGGCGGGGATGTCGGCGGGCGCGGGCGCCGCCAGGAATCGGCCGCCGCTCCTCTGCGCCACCTCCTGGAGATAGGGGACGTTCACGTCCTCGCCCACGCCGATGGTGAAGATGGGGATGCCGGCCGACCCCGCCTCGGCCAGCGACTCCTCCAGCGTGGCCGCGCTGCGGGCGCCGTAGTCCTCGCCGTCGGTGAGGAGGACGACGACCTTGCGGGGCAGCGGCGCCGCGCCGGCCGCGCGCACGCCGGCGACGACGGCGTCGTGGAGGGCGGTGGAGCCGATCGCCTCCAGGCCGCGGAGGACGGATGCCAGCGCCTGCTTGTCGCCGCTGAGCTCGCTGGGCGGCCCGACGCTGTCGGCGAAGGCGATGACGGCGGCCTTGTCGTTGGGCAGCAGGCTGTCGACGAAGGCGACGGCGGCCTCCTGCGTCGTCGCCAGGGGAGCGCCCGCCATGCTGCCGCTCGTGTCCATCACCATGATGACGGCCAAGCCGACGTCGGCGTCCACAGCCGCCTGGACGTCGAGCACCTGCGCCGCCGCGCCGTCCTCGGAGGCGCTGAAGTGTGCGGCGTCGAGGCCGCCGAGGGGCGTGTCGGAGGCGTCGCGCACGGACACGACGGTGGTGACCTCCGGGTATGCCGTCGAGATCACCTGCGTGACGTCGAGGGCCGTCGGCGCCTGCGCGGAGGTCGAGGCCGGCGCTAGAAGCGCCCAGCCCAGCGCTAGGCCGGCGGCGAATAGGCGGCGGACAGTCTTGAGCATACTCCTACCGGATGCCAGGGCCATGATGTCTCAGGGAGAAACGTTAGTCGGTCAGCCCATCCCGCGCAAGCATCCGCAGGCGGCATGAGCGGGCAGACTTCTCATCTGATGGCGGCGGCATTCCGGCTGAGGGACGGTAGGTGGCCGGGCGCTAGCGGCGGCGGAACGGCAGGTGGACGCCGCGCAACGCCCACTGATAGAGATGGAAGATGAACCCGAAGATCATGCCGTAGACGAGCATGCAGGCCAGGACCTGCGCGATGTGCGCGTCGGGTACGGCAAGCCTGGCTCCGATGCCGGTGCCCAGGGCTACGCTCAGACCCACGCCGAAACCGTTCATGGCACCTTGATTATCGGCAGCTCGTGAGGCGTGTCGATAGGGAAAACGCGGATGCCAGCGTGAGCGACGAGGGGCGCGGGC
Source organism: Dehalococcoidia bacterium (assembly GCA_034430455.1). Taxonomy (GTDB): domain Bacteria; phylum Chloroflexota; class Dehalococcoidia; order DSTF01; family JALHUB01; genus DAOUEO01. The sequence goes on from DAOUEO010000190.1 coordinate 3,410, forward strand.
GCGGACTACTGGGGACCAACACTGAAATAGGGGGAGATTCAACTGAGGGACCGGGACTGGTGCTTCCCGTGCGTCTTCAGAGCCCTACGGTTGGGCTACTACTACCGGGTCGTCCTGGTCATCCGGTATCGGAGCCTGGCACGTGCTCCAGTTGCGACCAAAGACGAACTGGAGGTCCTTGATGTCGATGTCGAAGTCGGCGTACTTGGGCTCCAGGTCGAACCACTGGTCGTACATCTGCAGGCCGAAGAAGCTGCCGTAGCGGAAGGCGATCGCCTGGTCGTCTGTGACGTCGACGTCGCAGTCGAGGTCGAGGTCGCCCTCCAGCATGCGCACGGCGATGTGAGCGTCGGCGCAGATCGGGGTCAGCCCGCCGGGGAGCAGGCCGATCAACGGCTCGGCGTAGATGTCTGTGATCTCACAGTTCTCATCCACGAGATCGATAACCACGCCGTTGTCCTTGGTGGGGCGGAACCCGTCACGGTAGATCAGGTCATCGGTCTTCGGCATTACGGAGATCGTCTCGAGCAAGCCACTGCCACAGGGGCCGAGCTGGATGCCTGGCTCCTCCGGGTCGTCCTTCGTGATGCACCCCTCGAGGTTGTAGTTCTCGGTGAGTACGGTCACTGTGCAGTTGGCGATTCGGCCTTCGCTCTCGATCCAGGCCGGGTCGCCGGGGAGCATGTCGCTCACCAGGCTGACGATCTTGTGCTCGTACTTGACCTGGTGCTCCCAGGCCCCGAGGCACTCCTTGTCGGTGTCGGAGTCGTTCGGGTTGTCGGTGTCGTCCACGTTGGAGACAACGACGTTGACCGATAGACAGCCCTTGCCCTCGTCGCAGACGTAGCCTTCCGCAAGGTCGGGGTCCATCAGGAAGAGGGTGTTGCTGTCCTGGACGCCATCGACCAGAACATCGGCGTCCTTCTCCATTCGCACACCCGGAGGGCCTTCCGTAGGTGTTGCAGACGGCGTCCTTGTCGGCGTCGGCGTCCCCGGTGGGGGTGTAGGCGTCGGCGTGATAGACGGCGTCGGCGGTACCGTTATCGTGAAGGTAGGCGTCGGCGTGAAGGTATCGGTCGGCGGCGGTGTGAACGTGCCTGTCGGTGTCGGCGTAGGAGTATCGGTATCTGTCGGCGTAGGCGTCGGCGTGTGGGTGTCCGTCGGCGTAGGCGTGGGTGTATCGGTGTCTGTCGGCTCCGGTGTGGGTGTATCGGTGTCCGTCGGCGTCGGAGTCGGAGTATCGGTGTCCGTCGGCGTAGGCGTGTGAGTGTCGGTTGGCGTAGGCGTGTGAGTGTCGGTTGGCGTCGGCGTGTGGGTATCGGTCGGCGTTGGCGTGTGAGTGTCCGTCGGCTCGGGCGTGTCCGTCGCCGTCGGCTCAGGCGTGTCCGTCGCCGTCGGCTCAGGCGTATCCGTCGCTGTCGGCTCAGGCGTGTTGGAGGCCGTGGGAGTCGCTGTCGGACACTCCTCAATCGTCACGTCGACAACACAGTCGTTGAAGTCCATGTCACCGCCACCGTACAAGTCCTCCCATCCGATCCTGACAACGGTGTCGGAAATGCGCGTGAGGTGGGCATGCTGCTTGTTGTCGACGTTGCGGGAAGCCGGCCCTGTAAGCCAGGTGTAGGGCTGGGGACCGGGGGATTGTGGGGGGGTCGTGATGTAGAAGACAAGCTCCCCCTGGCCGAATGTCCCAATGTCGAGATTCAACGGCTCATCCTTGCAGTAGAAGAGATCCCGCGGCGAGGACGGGTCGGGCGGCAGAGGCGAAGGGGAATCTATGCCGAAGAGGTTATTGTATGAGGCCTCGTAGCAGTTAACGGTCACCTGGACCTGGCTCAAGTTGATTTGAAGGCCGCCGTCGTCGTCGATGGTGTATGCCTCGACTTTGCCGGCGTTCTGAGGCATAAACAGGGCAAGAAGCACGGCGACAAACGACGTGGCGATCGCTACGCCTGCCGGCCAGAAAGCGGGAGAGCGAAACCAGCTTGCGAACCTATACCTCATCGACCGCGTTGCATCCTATAACCAAGCCAGTGGCCACACTGGGACACGAATCAATACAGGCGGGGAACAAGACAACAAATCCTGCAGGCACGAGCAGGATACGTGTCGCCGAAAGATACATAAGTACCAATACTTGCCGGCGCCCGAACAGACACTCACCCACACGGCAGATAGAGAACCTACAGCACCAGCAGGATCCAGAAGGCTGACGCCTTGCTGACTAGGCGGGGAGAACCGACAGAGCCACCAGTCGTTGCTCGAATTCTAGTCGATCGGAACCGATTTGTCAATACCCTACGGGATGCTTTTTGGGGGGAAAAGCTCGGCGTTCGTCAGAGAGGCGGCTCCCCCTCGCCGGCCGCGGCGATCCGCCTGATCCCCGCCCGCACGTCCGCCACAGCCGCCGCCAGGTCGGGCAGCTCGCTCTCGGGATCGCGGGTTGCCTGCGCGAAGACG
>DAOUEO010000191.1:0-3114 GCA_034430455.1 Dehalococcoidia bacterium
TTGTGCTCGCCGGGCGTGGGGGCGCGGCCCGTCTTCAAAGGAAATCCCATCATATCCGCCGGCCCGCTGGTATCGAGAGGAGGGGATGGTGTGCGTCCCAGGTCGATGCCGGGCAGGGAGGCTGCCGAAAGACACTCGCTGCTCGCCACCTCGACGTGCTGTCCTCTATCGATCCCGGCGGCGCTGAGGAGTCCGGCCAGCGTGGCGGCGAGGGCGTTGAGCCCGACCAGCCGCTCGGCGAAGGGGCCACCGGAGCCGTCGGAAGCGACCGAGACCACGATCAGGCGGGGGTTGGCGGCGCTCAGCTCCCGATAGCCGAGGCCCAGCGATTCGAGGTCGTCGGGCGCATGGTCCTCGATGAGGGCGTCGGCGCCCTCCACCAGACGGCGCAGCAGGGCGGCGCCGGACGGCCGCGCGTAGTCGAGGGTGATCCCTTTCTTGCCGGAGTCCCGGTGCCCCTCCGGATCGGAGGCGGGGGAGGAGTCCCCGGCGCCGGGGTGCTGGACCCTTATCACCTCGGCGCCGCAGCCGGCCCGCAGCCTGCCGCAGTAGGCGGCGGCGACCCCTTGGGAGAGGTCGACTATCAGGATGCCGGCCAGGAGGTCTTCGTTCATAGTCAAGAGTCGGGGTTGTGGTTAGTGTGCATTCTGGGGGTCAGTGGTCATCAACAAGACAGCTTTGCGCAGCCCCGGGGGAGTCCAGAGGGGGCAGGCCCCCTCTGGCGGGGGTCTGGGGGTGTCCCCCAGATTCCTGAAACACCCCTCGGGCGGGCGGGTGGGAAGAAGGACGCCCATGTTGCGGCGACAACGCCGACGCCACCCACGCGCACCGGGCGTCGCATAGACATCCGCCCAGCTACGGAACAGGACGTCGGACCACTCACACCTGCCTGCCGGTAGGCAGGTATGCGTTTCATAGGCAAGTCACATTGTTGAACGCCGCAAAGACCGCCCCACGGAAGAGCTTCTGCTCCCTCTCTAGTCTATCCCTAACCAGCCGCGGGCCGGAACCCCCTCAGCCGCAGCGAGTTCGTCATCACCGATACGGAGCTGAGCGCCATCGCCGCCGCCGCCAGCATCGGGTTGAGGAAGCCGTAGCTACCGAAGAAAGGCTCCAGGACCGCGGGCACGCCGGTCTGGGAGAAGAGCGGGTAGAGGACGCCGGCGGCAATGGGAATCAGGACGACGTTATAGAAGAAGGCCCAGAAGAGGTTCTGGCGGATCGTAAGCATCGTGCGCTTGCTCAGGGCGACCGCCGTCGCCACGCCTTCGAGGTCGCCGCGCATGAGGGTGATGTCCGACGCCTCCATCGCCACGTCGGTGCCGGTGCCGATCGCGATCCCCACGTCGGCCTGGGCGAGGGCGGGGGCGTCGTTGATGCCGTCGCCGACCATGGCCACGGTCTTCCCCTCGTCCTGGAGGAGACGCACCTGCCGCGCCTTGTCCGGGGGCAGGACCTCGGCGAGGACGCGGCCCACACCCACCTGGCGCGCCACCGCCTCGGCGGTGTGGCGGTTGTCGCCGGTGATCATCACCACCTCGATCCCCATCTCCTTGAGGTGAGCGATTGCGGCGGCGGCGCCGGGCTTCACGGTATCGGCGACAGCGGCGATACCGGCGGGTTGGCCGTCCACGGCGACGAACATCGGCGTCTTGCCGGCGGCGGAGAGCCTCTCGCCCTCCGCGCGCAGGACGTCCAGCGGCAGCCCGCTCTCCTCCATCAGCTTGAGGTTGCCGAGGACGACCCGCCTCCCTTCGACGGTCGCCTGGACGCCGAGGCCGGGCAGGGCGGCGAAATCCTGCGCCTCTCCCGGCTCGAGCCCTCTCTCCCGGGCGGCGGCCACTATCGCCTCGCCCAGGGGATGCTCGGAGCCCCGCTCGGCGCCGGCGGCGAGGCGCAGCAGCTCATCCTCGCTCCAGTCCTTCCCCGGAAGGAGCACGATGTCGGTCAGCGACGGCGCGCCGACGGTGATCGTCCCCGTCTTGTCGAAGACGATGGCGTTGATCTTATGGGCCGTCTCCAGCGACTCGCCGCCGCGGATGAGGACGCCGCTCTCCGCCCCCTTGCCGGTGCCGACCATGATCGCCGTGGGGGTGGCCAAGCCGAGGGCGCAGGGGCAGGCGATGATCAGCACGGCGACGGCGTTCAGGAGGGCATACGTCAAGGCGGGCGCCGGCCCCCAGATGAGCCAGATGACGAAGGTCACAACGGCGGCGATGATGACGGCGGGCACAAAGTAGGCGGCGACGACGTCGGCGAGGCGCTGGATGGGGGCCTTCGAGCCCTGCGCCTCCTCCACGAGGCGCACGATCTGGGCGAGGACGCTGTCCTTCCCTACCCGCGTGGCGCGGAGGCGGAAGCTGCCGGTCTTGTTGATCGTCGCGCCGATGACCTCGTCGCCGGGGTTCTTCTCCACGGGGATGCTCTCGCCGGTGATCATCGACTCGTCGACGGCCGACCGCCCCTCGAGGACGACGCCGTCCACGGGCACCTTCTCGCCCGGCCGCACGATGACGGTGTCGCCGACGACCACCTGCTCGACGGGGATATCGAACTCCTGCTCCTCTCGGACCACCCGGGCCGTCTTCGCCTGCAGGCCGACGAGGCGCTTGATGGCGGCCGAGGTCCGGCCCTTCGCCTTCGCCTCCAGGTAGCGGCCCAGGAGTATGAGGGCGATGATCACGGCGGCGGTGTCGAAGTAGACCTCCGCCTTGACGTTCGCCGACTCGATGAGGCCGGGGCCGAAGGTGGCGACGACGCTGTAGAGGTAGGCGACGCTGGTGCCGACGGCGACCAGGGTGTTCATGTCGGCGTCGAGGCGGCGGGCGCGGTTCCAGGCGCCGGTGTAGAACTGCCAGCCGGCCCAGAGCTGCACCGGCGTGGCGAGCAAGAACGAGGTGACAGCGACGGCGGCCCCGGGCAGGTCGGAGACCAGGGGGAGGCGCTGGTACTGGCCCAGCACCATCAGGATCAGCCCGATGACGGCGGCGAAGAGAAGCTTGCGCCGGAGAAGGCGCTCCTCCCTCTCGTGGATCTCATCCTGGAGGGCGGGCTTCTCCGCCGCCTCCGGCCGGGCGTGATACCCCGCGTTCTCGATGGCTTGATAGAGGCTGT
>DAOUEO010000192.1:0-2152 GCA_034430455.1 Dehalococcoidia bacterium
TGGAAGATCGAGCAGCAAAGGTGGAAAGCCCGCTATCCCTTGGAAAACTCCCTTCTTCTCTAAGGTCGGAAGGCTGGCTATAAGCAACTGGCTGTAGGGATGTTGAGGATTGGAGAAAATGTCCCTCACGGGGCCCTCCTCCGCCAACCTTCCCGCATACATGATCCCCACGCGATCGGCAAACTGGGCCATGAGCCCCATGTCATGACCTATCAGGATCACGGATGCCTCTAGATCCTCCTGCACCCGGCGCAGGGTCTCCATCACCTGGCGTTGCACCACCACGTCCAGGGCGCTGGTAGGCTCGTCGGCAATGATCACCTTCGGGCGCAAGCTGATGGCGATGGCGATACAGACCCGCTGTTTCATGCCACCGCTTAGCTCGTGGGGGAACATGTCGGCGACCTCCCGTCGGAGGCCAACCCACTCCAGAAGCTCACCGACGCGGTCATCCGACTCCTGCCTGGACATCCGCACACCGTGGCTCTGCAGGCCATCAGCGATCTGGGGCCTGATGCGCATCACCGGATTGAGAGAGTTCATCGCCCCCTGGCTGATGAGCGCGATCCCTGCCAGGCGCAACTGTCGCATCTGCTCTTCGGAGAGGGTCATCACATTGACACCGTCCAGCAAGACCTCTCCCGATTCGATGTGGCCAGGTGGCTTGATGAGCCGCATGATCGAGAGGGCCATGGTAGACTTGCCTGACCCAGACTCCCCGATCAGACCGAACCTCTCCCCGGCCTTTAGGCCGAAGTTGACGGCCTCGACCGCCTTGACCGGGCCTCGTGGCGTATGGTAGTACACTCGGAGGTTCCTAACCTGAAGAAGTGGTTTCATGGGCTTGTCCTGAGTTTATCGAAGGGATCACCGCGGGGCACGTCATAGCCGAGTCGCTGACGGCTCGACTGAACTCGCCGAAGTCGGCGGCTGGCGAAGACCGGCTTGATTTCAGACACAGCCACTACCCTCTGACATTATACACGACAGAGACCAGGATGTCAAGAGGCGAAAATTGAAATGTACCTATAAATCGCGCATCGCATTCTTTACCCTGCTCAGGGGGTTATCACGGTGCGGACGCCGGGGCCGAAGGCTTGCAGGTCGTCCAACGCCGCGTTGATGGCCTCGGCGTCCAGGGGCACAGTGCGGGTGATTACCGACGACAGGTCCAGCACACCTCGGCGGACCAACTCGACGAGCAAGGGCAGCTCTGACAAGAGATGGTCGGAGCAACCGATGATCTGGGCTTCTTTCGGGATGACGTCGTGGTAGGAGTGGAGTTCGAAAGGTTGCTCGGCGATGCCAACCAGTACCGCCCGCCCGAACACCCCCAGTGAGTGCACCGCCTGCTCTATCGTCTGCCGCAAGCCGACCAACTCCAGCGCCACGTCCACGCCCTGGCCGCCGGTCAGCCGCCCGATCTCCGCCACCGGGTCGGAAACGCTGGCGTTCACTGGAATAGCGCCGTAGCTTTCGGCCAGCTTCAGCTTCTCGGCGTTGATGTCCACGGCGTACACGTCCAGGGCACCGAAGGCCCGCGCCAACTGCACCGCCGAGATGCCCAGCCCGCCCACGCCGAACACCGCCACGCTTTCGCCCAGCTTCAGCTTCGCCTTGTGCAGCGCGTGGAACGATGTGGCTGACGAGCACATCATGATGGCGCCCTGCTCGAAGGGGATGTCGTCGGGCAAGGGGACGGCGTTATGCGAGGGCACGGCGATGTATTCCGCGTAGCCACCGTCCTGATACTTGCCGATCATCGAGCCTGTGGTGCAGAACTGCTCGCTGCCCATAGCGCAGTAGCGGCAATCGCCACACGTGACCAGGTAGTGCAGGCACACGCGGTCGCCCACCGTAACGTTCCTGACTGCGGGACCGACTTCCTCGATCACGCCCGCTACCTCGTGCCCCAGCGTCCGGGGCAGGTCAGGGACCCGCGAGGTGCCAGCACGATAATGCATATCCGAGCGGCAAATGCCCGCCGCTTTGACCCTGACCAAAACATCCTTCGCGCCCACGCGGGGCACGGGCACCTCCTGCATTTCCAGAGGCTGCCCTGTCTTGATCAAACGAACTGCTTTCATTGTTGTCTCCTCTCCCCCTCGCGCGCCTCGGCCGCCTGCAGGATCGCCTCGATTCTCTCAATCGC
>DAOUEO010000193.1:0-6092 GCA_034430455.1 Dehalococcoidia bacterium
CCCTGAGATCCAACCCTCACTGGTTCTTGCTTTTGAACGAACCCGCGGGGTCGCTCGACCCATCCAGATGTGACTTCAGACGGCCGTGCTGCGCCGACAGAACTCTCTTGTAGACGCGCTCCTTCAGGAACCGGTAGGCGCCATCCCTGTCTTCGTCCATCACTATCTGCTCCAGCTCCACGAGCTCTTGCGGCTCGAGAGCCACCGCCTCCCGCTCCCGCTTCGCTTCCAGCATTCTCATCGCCCTCCGTTCTCGGCGAAAGGTATTCGCCTGGTCCCGTCTAGCCGGCGGGTCTCCGCCATCTGGCTGCGGGCCGAGCTATGGGTGCAGACGAACAGAACCCTCATCGGAATGTGCTACCCATCGCCGATATGCTCTTGCTTTGTTGGCTGCGCGGGCGGCACACTCGCGCCGGCCCCAAGCACGGTCGCTGTCCAGACCGCCTCATCGTGTCTCCTTCATTATAGTGCCGAGTTCATGCTAGATGGCCAGGATGCCTGATTATACCGCATTCCGGCTTGCTTGACCGGCCGTTACAGCCGCGCTTAGAATGAACATACCGTCGCGGATTATCGGCGGGCCTCGACCTGTCGGGGCGCCCTTTTTCTGGAGGGATCCATGATCACCGTCGGCCTTACCGGTGGCATCGGCGCCGGCAAGAGCCTGGTCTCGGAGATGCTCGCGGCCAAAGGGGCCGCCGTCGTGAACGCCGACCTGGTGGGGCACCGCTCCTACCGCAAGGGCACGCCCGCCTACGAGCGGCTCATCGCCGAGTTCGGCGGCGACATCCTCGACGGGGAGGGCGAGATCGACCGCGGGAAGCTGGGGCAGCGCGTCTTCGCCGACCCCAGGGAGCGGGAGCGGCTGAACGACATCGTCTGGCCGGCGATGGCGGAGCTGATGGAGCAGGACCTGAGAGACCTGCGGGCTCGCGGCCAGCCCGTCGCCGTCCTTGAGGCGGCCGTCCTTATCGAGGCCGGCTGGGGATACCTGGCGGATGAGACATGGGTCGTGATAGCGTCGCCGCAGGTGGCCCACCAGCGGCTCGTCGAGACCAAGGAGATGCCGCCCGAGCAGGCGGAGGCGCGCATCCGCGCCCAGCTCACCAATGAAGAGCGGAAGTGGTACGCCGGCGCCGTCATCGAGAACAACGGCAGCGTCGAGGAGCTTCAGAGGCGGGTGGACGAGGTGTGGGCCGGCCTCCAGCGGCGCATAACCGGCGGAGCGACCTCAGCGCGCGGAGGATAGAGGCGGAGTAGCGGTGGTCGACCAGGAGACACAGGAAACCACAGGTTATCGGCAGTACGCGGTAGAGGAGTACTACGCCCTCGCGGAGCCCTTCTACCTGCCCATCGGCGATGAAGTCGCCCTCTTCACCGCCGCCTTCGAGCAGCAGATACCCGTCCTCCTGAAGGGCCCCACCGGCTGCGGCAAGACGCGCTTCATCGAATACATGGCCTGGAAGCTGCGCCGTCCCCTCACCATCATCAAGGACGTCGGTGAGGGCGCTGGGAACGCGGCGCACGGCCTCCCCCTGGTGACCATCGCCTGCCACGAGGACCTGACGGCGAGCGACCTCGTCGGCCGCTATCTCCTGGAGGGCGAGACGACCCGCTGGATCGACGGCCCCCTGACGCGCGCCGTCAAGGCCGGCGCCATCTGCTATCTGGACGAGGTCGTGGAGGCGCGCAAGGACACCACCGTCCTCATCCACCCCCTGACCGATCACCGCCGCATCCTGCCCATCGACAAGCGGGGGCAGATAGTGGAGGCGGCGCAGGGGTTCCTGCTGGTCATCTCCTACAACCCCGGCTATCAGAGCGCGCTCAAGGACCTCAAGCACAGCACCCGCCAGCGCTTCGTCGCCGTCGAGTTCGGCTATCCCAGCCGCGAGCAGGAGGCGCAGATCATCGCCCACGAGGCGGAGGTCGCGCCGGAGGTCGCTGGCGAGCTGGCGAAGCTGGGCGAGAAGGTGCGCCACCTCAAAGAGCACGGCCTGGCGGAGGGGGTGAGCACGCGCCTCCTGATCTACGCCGGGAAGCTCATGACGAAGGGCGTGCCGGCGCGACAGGCCTGCCAGGCGGCCGTGGTCTGGGCGCTCAGCGACGACCGGGAGCTACAGCGCAGCATCGAAGAAGTTGTGTCGTCCATATTCGAGTGAGGGAGTGGAAGATGAAGCGATCATTTGTCTGGGTATCTCTTATCGTGGCAATGGTGGCCGTTCTCGTCCTGGCGGCCTCGGCCTGCGGGGACGGCGACGAGGAAGAGAGCGGCACGCCGGCTGCGGGAGAGACGGCGGCAAGCACGACGCCGGCCGTAGTGCCGACCCTGTCGGCGCGGTCGGGGGATTTCGCTTCCCTCTGCCAGAAGACCGGCGAGAAGGAGTTCTCTTCGCTGCCGCCGACCATCATCGACCCTGAGCTCTCCTACACCGCCGTCATCAAGATGGAGAAAGGCGACGTAACGGTCGAGCTCTGGCCCGATGTGGCGCCCGTCACCGTCAACAACTTCGTCTTCCTCTCCTGCAAGGGCTACTATGACGACGTGACCTGGCACCGCGTCCTCCCGCTCTTCGTCGCCCAGGCCGGCGACCCGACGGGCACGGGCAAAGGCGGCCCCGGCTACACGATACCGGACGAGTTCAGCGACCTCCCGTTCGAGAAGGGTACGCTGGGTATGGCCAGCACCGGTCAGGCCAATACGGGCGGCAGCCAGTTCTTCATCTGCTATGAGGCGCAGGCCCCTCTGAACGGGCGCTACACCGTCTTCGGTGAGGTGACGGACGGCTTCGATGTGCTGCAGAACATCACACCCCGCGACCCGTCGGAGGGCCCGGATCTGCCGCCGGGGGACAAGATCCTGGAGATAACGGTTACCGAGAAATAGTCCCGCCTCTCCAACGTTGAAACATAGTGGCAGTATGGGGGGAGCTATCGTGTGATGAGGAGGCTGAGAAGGTGAGAGCTTTGCTGTTCAAGAGTCTGCTGGGCGCCGGAGTGGTGGTAGCGTTGGTTGCCGCCTTCGTCGGCTGCGGCGGCGACGATGAGGGCAAAATTACGATCAGGACCGGTCCGGCTGTCACAGTTCAGTTCACCCCGTATCCCACGGTCACCGTCCCGGAGGGGCCGCTCCCAACGAGGACGATGGACTTCGCCTCCTCCTGCCAGAAGAGCGACCAGAAGCAGTGGAGCGAGATGCCGGCAATGATCATCGACCCCACGCTCTCCTACACCGCCGTCATCCAGACGGAGAAGGGCGACATCACCCTGAAGCTCCTCCCCGACATCGCGCCCCTGACTGTCAACGACTTCGTCTTCCTCGCCTGCAAGGGCTTCTATGACAACCTGACCTTCCACCGCGTGGTGCAGGAGGCGCAGCCGCCGCAGCTTCCCCATCCCTTCGTGCAGGCCGGCGACCCTTCTGGGAACGCCGTCGCTGACCCGACATTGGGAGGGCCCGGGTACAACATCCCTACTGAGATCAGCGACCACAAGTTCCTCAAGGGCGCCGTTGGGATGGCGAGCCTGGGAGGGGGCGAGCTGACGGGCGGCAGCCAGTTCTTCATCGTGCTGGAGGACTCGCCGGATATCGACGGTCAGCATACCGTCTTCGCTGAGGTCGTGTCTGGATTCGAGGTGCTGACGCAGCTAGCGCCGAGGGACCCGCAGGAGCATGGCCCCCCCGGCGACGCGATCCTGACGATCACCATTCAGGAGGGCCCGCCGCCCTAGTCGCCGCTGGGCAATCATGAGCGAACAGGCAGTCAATCTGGCGGGCTACGAGAAGCGGCTTGCCGGCCTGTCCGCGAACCTCCCTCAAGAGTTCCGTGAGGCCGCCGCCGCCGCTTGCCTGACGGCGGAGCAGCTCCGACTGTGGGCGGACGAGGGCGTCGCCCTCGCCGGCCAGTCGTTGCGGTCAGCGGAGGCCGCCAGCGCCTACTTCCTGGCCAGCCCCCAGCTCCTGCGCGCCGTCCCGTTCGAGGCGGTGATGCGCTGGTCCGGCCTCGGGCGCGGGCTGGCGGCCGATTCGTCGCTGATCGCGGCGGCCTACTTCCGCGCCGGCCCCGAGTGCGTCGGCCGGCTCTCCCCCTCCCAGCTCGAGGAGTGGGTCTCCTTGGGCCGGCGCCTCCATCACGGGAACTGGAAATCCGTCTCTCTGGCCTCTCTTTTCTTCTCCGTCAGCCCCCGGCTCCTCGACGCCATCGGCCTGCCGGGGGTACGCCGGCTGGAGCGCCTCGTGGAGAGGTTGGCGGAGCGCTCCTACGAGCTGGCCGGGGACTGCCTGGAGACGGCGCCCCGTCTCTTCTCCGAGATCGAGCCGCCGGACAGACGGCCCTTCCTGGCGCTCGCCGAGGCGATCGCCAAGTCCGGCTGGGCGGACGTCCGCTCCTATCTTGATAAGGGCCCCGGCCTCCTCAACCACGTTGCGCCTGACCAGCGGGCGCGCTTCCTGCGCCTGGCTGCCGGCGTCGCCGAGAGGGTGGGGAAGCGCGCCTACCAGCTCTTCGCCGCCGCCGCCGTCGCCCTGGGCGAGGCGGGCCCGGAAGCGCACGCCCCGCTCCTTTCCCTGGCGGAGGAGCTGGCGGTCGGCTCGCCCGCCGCCGCCATGGCGTTCCTGAAGAGCGGCCCCGAGGTGCTGGCGCGGATCAGCGTCGACGACCTGTCCCACTGGCACGCCGCCGGCCGTCGCATCCTGGAGGAAAGCGAAGAGGGCGGCGAGGCCTACTTCCGTCTGGAATCGGGCAAGGGCGAGCGCGTCCTGGAGGCCCTCTCCTCGCGACTGGAGCTGTCGCGGGTGAGCGAGGTCCTGCGCCTCTACTGCCAGGCCCTCACCGGCGTCGGCGTCTCCATCCACCCCGCGACCGCCCTCACCGAAAAGGGGATCGGCTGGGTGTCGGCGGAGCGCCCCTCCACCGAGGGGACGGCGGTCTACCTGCCGGAGACGGTGGAGGAGTTCGAGAGCAAGGGCGAGAACTTCGCCATCTACAAGGTATACGCCACCCATCAGGCGGGACACCTGGAGTTCGGCAGCTTCCGCTTCGCCTTCTCGCGAAGGGGCAACATCTTCCCCTCGCGCCGGCGTCGCCGGAAGAGCGCGCGTCCCCGCGCCCGCGGCGGCGGGAAGAAGGAGGCGCCCCTGACCGACATCGAGCGCTTCTTCGACCTCTTCCCCGACCGCCAGCTTGCCGCCGACCTCTTCACCATCGCCGAGGACGCCCGCATCGACTACCTGCTCAAGCGCGAGTACGGCGGGATCCGCCGCTCCTGGCATCTCATCCAGGCGCGGGAGCTGGAGCGGCGGCCGCGCCTGCCCGGCCTGCCCCTGCGCGAGGCCTTCCTGGAGGACCTCGTCCGGGCCAGCCTCGATGGCCTCCCCGCCATCGTCTGGCCGCGGGAGCTCATGGGCGCGCTCGTCGAGGCGGTGCGACTGCTCCGCTCCCTGCAGCAGCCGCAGGCCCTCGTCGAGGACGCGGCCGAGGCGGCGCTGCGGCTTTATGACCTCGCCGTCGCCCTGCCCAACGTCGCCCCCGTTGATCTGCCCGACCTCGACTGGCAGACGCTCGGCGACGAAGAGATCGAGCTGATGCTCATGAAGGCGAGCGGCGGTGCGGGAGAGCCCTCCGGCATGCCCCAGCCCGGGGGCGCCGAGGAGCCCTATGACAGCCCGCAGCCGGTCGAGTTCCGCGGCGACTTCAAGCCTGAGCTTGTCCAGCTCCTCATGCGGCTGCGTCTCCAGGAAGGCGCCAAGGCTCCGGAGGGGATGGCGCCCCTCACCGCCGAGCAGCTCCGGCAACTCCTGGAGAAGAGCACCGAGATCACAGTGGGCCAGGTCGTCGCCGGCGACCTCTCCTCGGCCCTGGGCTTCTTCCTCAGCAACCTGGAGAAGGAGGCGGGCGTCCCCATCCCCGAAGAGGAAGAGAAGGCAAGCGTCAAGGACGGCCAGCCGGCGGCTGATGTCGCCTTCGAAGAGAAGGGCGTCGTGGAGAAGACGGAGACCTTCTACTATGACGAGTGGGACTTCCGCGCCAGCGACTACAAGCCGCGCTGGTGCCGCGTCCTCCAGCGGCCCCTGGAAGAGGGCGACGAGGAGT
>DAOUEO010000194.1:0-11191 GCA_034430455.1 Dehalococcoidia bacterium
AGCTCCGCGACGCCACCGACATCATCCAGCGCGACCTCGCCGCCCTCATCGCCGTCATCGAGGAGCGCGCCCGCGAGCACAAACTGACGCTCATGATGGGGCGGACGCACGGCGTCCACGCCGAGCCGATCACCTTCGGTCTCAAGCTGGCAAGCTGGGCCGACGAGCTGCGCCGCAACGAGCGCCGTCTGGCGGAGGCGCGGGAAGAGGTGGCGGTCGGCAAAGTGAGCGGCCCCGTCGGCAGCCACGCCACCGTCCCGCCGGAGATCGAGGAGGCGGTCTGCGCCCGCCTGGGCCTGGGCGTCGAGCCGATCAGCACCCAGATCGTCCACCGCGACCGCCACGCCCGCTTCCTGACCACCCTGGCCATCCTCGCCTCCTCCCTCGACAAGTTCGCGACCGAGGTCCGCCATCTCCAGCGCACCGAGGTCCTGGAGGTGGAGGAGCCGTTCGAGAAGGGGCAGGCGGGCTCCAGCGCCATGCCCCACAAGCGCAACCCCGAGAAGTGCGAGCGAGTCTGCGGCCTCGCCCGCGTCGTCCGCGGCTACGCCCTGACGTCGCTGGAGAACGTCGCCCTCTGGCACGAGCGCGACCTCACGGACTCGTCGCCGGAGCGGATAATCCTGCCCGATGCCTGCCTCCTCGTCGACTACATACTTGACCTCTTCACCTACGTCATGAAGGGTCTGCAGGTGTACCCGGAGCGGATGCGGGAGAACATTGAGCTGACGCAGGGGCTCGTCTTCTCCCAGCGCCTGCTCCTCGCCCTCATCGAGAAGGGACTGAGCCGCGAGAAGGCGTACAAGATCATCCAGGCGAGCTCGATGCGGGCGTGGAAGGAGCGATGCCCCCTGCGCGGGCTGCTGGAGGCCGACCCTGAGGTGAGCGGGCGTCTCTCCGCCGCGGAGCTGGACGCGATATTCGACTACGGCCAGTACACCAAGTACGTCGACCACTCCTTCAAGAGGGTGGGCTTGTCGTAATGGCTATCGCCCCCGACCAGATACGCCGGCCCCGAGACCTGAGTCAGATCATAGATGGGGCCATATCTCTCTATCGGCGCACGTTCGGCATCCTGCTCATCGTGGGGCTCTTGGTGGCCGTTGTCTCCGGCGCTCTGAGCATGATACTTGTTCTGGTGCCGCACGAGGCCTCGACGCTCTTGAATGCTGTAGTCGGCGTAATCGTTACGCCCTTCGGTGTGATCGCCAGTACACTTTTGTTCTTCGATCTTTCTAGTCGGGAGAGCCAAGATGTCAGTGTTGCTTGAGACCAACCTCCCCAACCTCCACGCCCGCGGCAAGGTGCGCGACACCTATGACCTCGGCGACGGCCGCCTGCTCATGGTCGCTACCGACCGCATATCGGCCTTCGACGTCGTCCTGCCCAACGGCATCCCCGACAAGGGCGCCGTCCTCACCCAGCTATCGGCCTTCTGGTTTGAGAGGACGAAGGAGGTTATTCCCAACCATCTCCTGCGGCTCATCGGCAACTCCGACAACGCCGATCTCCCCTTCCCCCTCCCGCACGAGTTCGCCGGCCGGTCGATGGTGGTGAGGAAGGCGCAGCGCCTCGACATCGAGTGTGTGGCCCGCGGCTACCTCTCCGGCTCCGGCTGGGTCGAGTACCGGGAGACGGGCACGGTGTGCGGCATCCCCCTGCCGAAGGGGCTGCGCGAGAGCGACGAGCTGCCCGAGGCCATCTTCACTCCCGCCACCAAGGCCGAGTCCGGCCACGACATCAACGTCAGCTACGAGCAGGTAGTGGACATCGTCGGCGCGGAGACCGCCGCCCTCCTGCGCGACAGCACGCTCGCCGTCTACCGCTATGCCGCAAACTACGCGCGGCAGCGGGGGATCATAATCGCCGACACCAAGTTTGAGCTGGGCCGGTGTGAGGGCGAGCTCATCCTTATCGACGAGCTCCTGACGCCCGACTCCAGCCGCTTCTGGTCCTTCGACACCTACGAGCCGGGGAAGCCGCAGCCCAGCTTCGACAAGCAGCCCGTCCGCGACTGGCTGATCGCCTCCGGCTGGAACCGCGAGCCGCCGCCGCCCAAGCTGCCGTCGGAGGTGGTAGCCGGCACTTCCGCCCGTTACCGGGAGGCGTTCCGCCGCCTCACCGGACACGAGATCAACCACAGCTCGACGTCATGAGAGGAGAGGAAGCAGCGTGTTCCTTGCGAAGGTGTACGTGACGCTGAAGCCGACCGTCAACGACCCCCAGGGTCTCACCGTCAAGGGTGGCCTTCACTCGCTGGGGTTCGAGAGCGTGGAGGGCGTGCGTGTGGGGAAGTACCTGGAGGTGCGCGTCGCCGAGACGGACCGGAGCCGGGCCGAGGCCAGGGTGCACGACATGTGCCGCGAGCTTCTGGCCAACCCCATCATCGAGGACTACCGCTTCGAGCTGGAGGAGAGCGGCGGCTAGCCCCTAGAGCCGCCCCTTCGTGCTCGGAACCTCGTCTCCCAGGCGGGGGTCCCGCCGCGTCGCCTCGCCGAGGGCCCGCGCCAGCGCCTTGAACGCCGCCTCCGCCTTGTGGTGGTCGCTTGCCCCCGCCAGGACGCGCGCGTGCAGCGTCAGCTCGCCCTCCGTAGCGATCGACCAGAGTATGTGGGCGATGAGCTCCGTCGGCAGCTCTCCTACCCGCTCCCCCGTCCACGGCAGGTCCAGGGAGGCGTAGCCGCGCCCGTTCACATCGACCGCCACCATCGCCAGCGCCTCATCCAGCGGCACGAGAGCGTGACCGAAGCGCACGATGCCGCGCTTCTCTCCCAGCGCCTTGCGGAGGGCGCGTCCCAGGCAGATCGCGACATCCTCCGCCGTGTGGTGGGGGTCGATCTGGAGGTCACCCTCCGCCCTGATAGTTATGTCAATGAGACCGTGGCGCGCTATCTGCTCCAGCAGGTGGTCGAGCATCCCGACGCCGGTAGTGATGTCCGCCTTCCCGCCGCCGTCAAGGTTCACCTCGACGTAGACCTTCGTCTCCTTTGTCTCCCGCTCTTCCTTGCCCCGACGCTCAGATGCCAAGCTCGCCTCCTATCTCCCGCAGCGCCTCGACCAGCGCCTCCCTGTGCTCCGGCAGACCGACGCTTATGCGCAGGCAGTCGCGCACTCGCGGCGAATCGAAGTAGCGCACCATTATACCGCGTTCCCTGAGCTTCCCCCAGAGGTCCCGCGCGTCGACGCCGGCCACCCGGCAGAGGATGAAGTTCGCCCGCGACGGCAGCGGCCCCAGGAAGGGGATGCCCGCCAGCGCCTCGATCAGCCGCTCCCGCTCCTCCACCAGCGCCCGCACGCGCCCCCGCAGAAGCTCGACGTCCGCCAGCGACGCCAGCAGCGCCGCCTGCGCCGCCGCGTTCAGGTTGTACGGCTGCTTGATCTTCATCGCCGCCTTCACGACGGCCGGTGGGAAGACGCCGTACCCTACCCGCAGCCCCGCCAGTCCCGCCCACTTGCTGAGCGTCCGCAGCACCAGCAGGTTGTCGCGCGGCGGCGCCTGCGAGACGGCGCTCTCGCCGGCGAACTCACCGTACGCCTCGTCGAGGACGACGACCAGGCCCGTCGCCAGCAGCGCGTCTAACTCGTCACGGGCGACGACGTTTCCCGATGGGTTATTGGGCGAGGCGACGAAGATAAGCTTCGCGTCCTTCGCCGCCGCCTCGATAGCGGGCACGTCCAGCGAGAAGTCCTCCCGACGCGGCGCCTCGACCACGCGCCCGCCGACGACCTTCGTCAGGAACGGGTACATGCCGAAGGTGGGCGGACAGTTGATCACGCCCTCCCCCGGCGACAGGAACAGCCGCAGCACGATATCCATCAGCTCATCGCTGCCGCTGCCGGCGAGGATGCGCTCCTCCCCCACCCCCAGGAAGCGCGACAGGGCGGCCCGCGCCTCGCGCTGCTCCGGGTCGGGGTAGATGTGGTAGTAGGGATAGCTTGCGATCGCCTCCAGCGCCCTGGGGGACGGCCCGTAGGGATTCTCGTTGCCGTCGAGCTTGATGATCCGCTCGGGCGGGATGCCCAGCCTCCGCGCAAGCTGATCTATAGGCTCGATGGGCTCGTAGCTCTCCAGCTCATCCAGCTCTTCCCGCATCAGGCCGGTGATATCGACCCCTCTGCTATCCTTCTTCGCCAAGATTCGCGTCCCTCTTTGGTCTAACAGGCTGCCGAAGAAGTCCCTCGACGCGTCGGCCACGTCGCACGCCGCCTTCGGCGACGGCTCGCGGCCTGGTTTTCTAAATCTGGGGGGGACACCCCCCAGACCCCCTGTCAGGGGGCTCTGCCCCCTGTACCCCCGCTCCTGCGAGTCCTTGAGCCCCCTGCTAAGGCTTCTTGTCCCCCAGCCGCATCTCGATTGCCCGCGCGTGCGCCGTCAGCCCCTCCACGCGGGCGATCGCCGCCGCCGCCGGCCCCCACTCGCGCAGGGATTCCTCTCCCACCGCCACCACGTTCGTGATCTTCAGGAAGTCGAGCACGTTCAGGGGCGACGAGAAGCGGGCGCTGCCGGCGGTGGGCATGACATGGCTGGGCCCGGCGGTGAAGTCCCCCATCGCCTCCGGCGACGACTCCCCAACGAAGAGGCCGCCGGCGTTGTACACCCGTTTCGCCCACTCCGGCGCGTCCCGCACCGCCAGGCACAGGTGCTCGGGCGCGAACTCGTTGGCGAGGGTGATTGCCTCCTCGATGTCCTTGATGACGACCGCTCCGCCGCGGCCTTCCAGCGACGAGCGGGCGACGGCGGCGCGCTCCAGGTCGGCGAGCTGCCTCTCGATCTCCTGGGCGACGGCCCGCGCCAGCGCCGGGGAGGGCGTGATCAGGATGGCGGTCGCCAGCTCATCGTGCTCGGCCTGGGCCAGCAGGTCGGCGGCGCAGAGAGCCGGGTCGGCGCTATCGTCGGCCACCACTATCGTCTCCGTGGGACCGTAGACGGCGTCGATCCCTACCCAGCCGTATACCTGCTGCTTGGCCAGCGTGACGAAGAGGTTGCCGGGCCCGCAGACCTTGTCGACGCGGGGGATGCTCTCCGTCCCGAAGGCGAGGGCGGCGATCGCCTGGGCGCCGCTGCCGCGAAAGACCCGGTCGACGCCGGCGATGTCGGCGGCGACCAGCTTCAGCGGCGAGACGCGGCCGTCGCTCCCCACGGGGCCGATCATGCATATCTCAGCCACGCCGGCCACGCGCGCCGGTATCGCCGTCATGAGCACCGAGGAGGGATAGACGGCTGCTGTCCCCAGCGCGTACAGCCCTATCTTCTCCAGGGGTCGCACCCGCATCCCCAGTCCTCCCACCGAGAAGCTGGACATGGTGCGTTCGAGCTGCATCTGGTGGAACCCCTTGATCCGGTCGGCGGCGAAACGCAGCGCCGCCGCGACATTCGGCTCCACCTGCTCAGAGGAGGCCGTCACCTCCTCCGGCGACACGGTCAGCGACGGATAGGGCGCGCCGTCGAACGCCTCGCTGTAGCGGATCACCGCCGCGTCGCCCTCAGCCCGCACGTCCCGCAGTATGCGCGCCACCGCCTCCGCCGGCGACAGCTCGTCGCCGAACACCTGTCGTGTCCTCTCCCGCACGGCGGCGGGCACCTCCGTCTCGCTGAGCGGTCGGCGGAGCAGCAGCGTCCGCCGCGCCTCGTCGGCCCCTTCGATGATCCTCATTCCACGTAGCCCCTCAGCGTTTTCAAAGAGCGCGTCATCATCCTCTCGACGGCGATCCGCATCTGTTCATTGCTTACCTGCGCCCTGGCCCTTCGTAGCAGATCGGGAACCGTCTTCAGGAACTCCTCCAGCTCCTGCTCGGTCGCGACGCCGGCCGTCCTCAGGAAGCGGCTCGCCAGATAGCGAAAGAACTCCCAGGTGGGCGGTCGCGCGAGCATATCCACCGCCACGTCCCGCCAGCGCCGCAACGCTGCATTATCGACGAAGCTGAGCTCTACGTCCACGGGGCCGGCGAGCAGCGCCGCGCGGATCTCCGCCGTTGCCTCCCTATCCCGCCGCCGCTCCAGGTCCATGTCGTATTGGAGGACGCGGTCGATGACGTTGGCCTGCGCGTCGCCCCCCAGCGACGACTGGGAACCGAAGAAGGGCCGGTACACGTCGGTGATCCAGAGCTCATCGACCACCAGGTGCGTGAGATAGCCCCCGACGAACGCCGCCGTCCGCGGCGACAGCGCCTTCGCATCCCGCAGCTCGGGGTAGCTCTCGAAGAACGCGCCGACACAGTCCTGCTCATCGGTGCGGCCGAGGTCGAAGAAGTGGGTGGCGCGTCGCCTGCTGCCGTCCAGGACGTGCATGTCCGGCCCGGTGGCGCCCATATAGTACGCCCCCCGCTCACTACCGAC
Organism: Dehalococcoidia bacterium; assembly: GCA_034430455.1. Taxonomy (GTDB): domain Bacteria; phylum Chloroflexota; class Dehalococcoidia; order DSTF01; family JALHUB01; genus DAOUEO01. The sequence goes on from DAOUEO010000194.1 coordinate 6,338, forward strand.
GATGGGGCTCTCGAGCATTCCCGCGAGCTCCCGGGCGATGGACATGTGAAAGACCAGATGCGGCATGTCGGGTTTCCCAACGCTACGCGGTCCTCGCCGCCGATCGCCTGAACATATCTGTTACCTCCGCCATGAGCCGGCGGCGCCCGTCGCTGACCGGCCCCTGGTGGGCGATGAGACAGGTGGTCGACTCAAAGATCCGCTCGACGACCTTCAGCCGGTTCGCCGCCAGCGTCGCCCCCGTCTCCGTCCCCTCGATCAGCACCTCGGCGTCCTCGGGCACGAAGCCCTCCGAGGCGCCGCTGATCGGTATCACCTTGTAGCGGGGGATATGACGGCTGCGGGCGCAGTGGTCGGCGACGTTCACGTACTCGGAGGCGACGCGCACCGTGCTCTTGCCCTCCTCTCGCCAGCGGCCGAGCGCCTCCTCGAGATTCCGCGCCGACGAGTCCTCGCTCACCACCGCGGCGATGCTATAGCGTCCCAAGCCCAGGTCGACCGCCTCCTCCACGGGGCTAGCCGGGAACTGATAGCAGTGATCGCGCAGCCAGTCGCGGCCCGTGATCGCGAGGTCGAAGTGGCCGAGGGCGACCTGCTGCGGCATGTCCTGAGGGCGGATCACCTTGACCTCCAGACCGGGCATCTCCGCCCGCGGGCGCGGCACCGCCGTCTCGCTGTCATAGCCGGAGAGGCGCAGTCCCGCCGCCGCCACGGCCGCGGCTGTGTGCCTCTGCTGGTGCCCGTCGGGCAGAGCGAGGCGGACGACATCCTTCCGCCCGGCGGCCGTGGCGGCGGCGGAACGCGTCCTACCCGTTGCCGGGGCCACCGGCAGCGACAGCGCCGGACGGCCGTTGCCGCGTCCTGTCAGGGCCAGCAGCGGCTCCAGCACGGCGTCGAGGGCCTTCCCGGCCAGGCTGTCGCGGTTTGCGACCAGCCAGGCGGATCCTTCCAGCAGCCGATGCGCCGCCACCAGACCCTGGCCTCGCACCTCGTCCTCGTCCCCGGCGGCGATCACGGCTAGGTCAGCGTCCTCCGGCGGATAGACCTCCGCCGCTCCCCAGACGGGGAACACGCGGTACGCGGGCAGACGGAGGCGGCGGGCGAAGGCCTCAGCGAGGTTCGGGAACTCGCTGACGATGCGCAGCCCGGCGCGTCCCGCCCAGCCGGCGAGAGAATCATCCTCCGCCGCTGCCACGAATACGGAGCAGTGCCCCAACCCCAGGTCGCGCACCGGCACGACGGCGTCGCTGGGATAGCGTTGTATCAGGTCCTCCACCCAGGCCAGGCCGCAGATACCGAGGTCGTAGTTGCCGAGCGCAATCTGGATGGGGATGTCCTTCTCGCGGAAGACACGCAGCCGGATGCCGTCCTCCGGGGCGGAGCGCGCCACGTAGGAGCGGGAGCCGCGGACGTAGTCGTCCACCGGCAGGCCCGCCCTCTTCAGGAGGTCGCCCAGCGGGGCCCTGAGGTCGCCTGCGGGTAGCGCCAGCCTAATCATCGGGGGTCGTCTCCGCCGCGATGAGGGCATCGTCAGCGCTGGCGTGACTCGTAGTCTTGCCCGTCGTTCGATCCCGTAGCTGATAGGCCAACCGATCCTCTTGCCGGCCGACCGTCAGTTCCCAGCGGCCGCCCTCTCCCGACGGCGAAGAGAACGACGTCCTCTTCCCGTCCTTCCGCAGACGCGCGGCCGCAGCGAACGCCGCCGCCAGCAGCTCGGGGTCGTCGCCGGCGGGACGCACTAGCCAGTGCGCTCCGTCGCCGCCGGACGCGCCCGCCGGGCCCGGCTGCGACGCCAACTCATCCACCGCGAGCGCAAAGCCCGACGCCGGCACACTCTCGCCGCCGACGAGGGCGATCAGGTCATCGTAGCGGCCGCCGCCGCCTACCCGCCGTCCGCCGGCCCTGAACTCGAACACCGGCCCCGTGTAGTACTCGAAGTCTCGCACGAGAGTCGTCTGCACCCGGTAATCGCAGCCCAGCCGGTCGAGCGTGGCGCCGACCTTCGTCAGGTCGTCGAGCGGCCCGGCCATTCCCGGGACCGCGGGGAGGAACGCCGCCCGAAGCTCCGCCAGATAGGGCGTCTTGCCGCCCTCCGTATCAAAAAGGAGGTGCAGGGGCGCCTTCAGATCGGACAGCTCAGCTTCTATCTCCCCCAGCGCGGCCAGGTCGCCAGCCAGCAGCCGGTCGTAGCAGGTGACCTGCGCCGCCGCGTCCAGTCCCGCCGCCGCCAGCACCGCGCGCACCAGACCGGCGTGCGACAGCCCGACCTCCAGGCCCTTCAGGCCGACCTCTTCCAGCACCGCGCGCCCGAGCAGGATCAGCTCCACATCCCCCGCCAGCGCCAGGTTGCCGATGAGCTCGACGCCGCACTGCCAGTCCTCCCGCGACTCGTCGCCGGTGGAAAAGCGGAAGACGTTCTGCGTGTAGAAGAAGCGCGCTATCCGGCCCGCGGGCGGGTTCTCGACGTACAGCCGCGCGGCGGGGATAGTAGCGTCGGGGCGGAGGACCACCCTCTCGCCGCTCCAGCCGTCCCAGTCGAGAAAGGTGTAGGTGCGGTCGAGCATCTGGGGCGAGAGAGTGCCCGTGGCCGTGAACAGGTGGAGGAACTCGATTGTGGGCGTGCGGATCTCGGAGTAGCCCCACTCGCCGCAGACGCGGGCGAAGCTCTCCTCGACCTGCCGGTAGCGCGCCATCTCCCCAGGCAGAAGGTCTCGCATACCCCGGCAACGCAATGGTTCGTCTCCATCGGCCATCAAGCGCTCCCTCGTATTGAGGTTCCCGTGAATAGGCACGCACATTCTACGATAGCGCTTGGGCTCATTCAACCGAACGGGCGCCCTCCGGCCGCGTGTCCCTCCTAGAACCACCGTCCGATCCGTGTATAATGTCGAGCATGGAGACGACCCTCCTGCGAAACCTGCGGCTGAGGCTGCGCCCGACCCTGTCATTACGTTTGCTCCCGCCGGCTCTGCTGATCTTGGGGGCGGTGGCGCTTCTCTCCTGCCACGCCTCCGTCGACACGCGCGAGGCCGTCAACGTCCTCACCGCCGACGGCGTCGTCAACCCTGTCATGGCCCGCTACATCGACCGCGGCATCGACGCCGCCGAGGACGCCGACGCCACCGCCGTCGTCATCCGCCTCGACACCCCGGGCGGCCTCGACACCTCCATGCGCGACATCGTCCAGCGCATCGAGGACGCCAAAGTCCCCATCATCGTCTACGTCTCGCCAGCGGGGGCCCGCGCCGCCTCCGCGGGCACCTTCATCACGATGGCGGCCCACATCGCGGCCATGGCCCCCAACACCACCATCGGCGCCGCCCACCCGGTCAGCGGCACAGGTGAAGACATCGAGGGCGACCTGGGCAACAAGACCACCAACGAGGCGGCGGAGTACATCATAGGGATCGCCAAGCTGCGCGACCGCAACGAGGACTGGGCGGAGAGCGCCGTTCGGCGGAGCATCGCCACCAACCAGGACGACGCGCTCGACCTGAACGTCATCGACATCGTCGCCACCAGCCTCGACGACCTCCTGGAGCAGGCCGACGGCCGCACCGTCAGCCTCCCTTCCGGGTCGACGACCGTGCGCACCCTGGACGTGCCGGTCGTCTACAACGACATGACCCTCATCGAACGCTTCCTCGATATAATCTCCGATCCCAACATCGCCTTCCTGCTCGTCAGCCTGGGGATGCTGGGGCTCTTCATCGAGATCGTGCACCCGGGCATCTTCTTCCCCGGCGTCTTCGGGGCCATCGCTCTCCTCGTGGGGTTCTTCTCCCTGGGCACGCTGCCCGTGAACTGGGCGGCCGTCTTCCTGATCCTCCTCGCCTTCGCCCTCTTCTTCGCCGAGATCGTCGTCTCCGGCTTCGGCGCCCTCGGTGTGGGCGGGGTCGTATCGCTGATAATGGGCGGCCTCCTCCTGACCAGCACCAACAACCCCGATTTCCAGGTCTCGCGCTGGCTGATCTTCGGCCTGGCCGCCGTCATCAGCGTCTTCATCCTCACATCGGTCAACGCCCTGCTGCGCGCCCGCCGCCAGCCGGTGGCCCTGGGGCCGCAGCTTCTCGTCGGCCGCCTGGGGGAGGCGCGCTCGCCCCTTGACCCCAGTGGTATGGTGTTCCTGGAAGGGGAGCTCTGGACGGCGACGAGCGTAGAGGGGCACGTGGAGGAGGGCGAGACGGTGGAGGTTATCAGCGTAGACGGAATCAGGCTAACGGTGCGACCATTACGTAAGGAGGCACAAGATGACGACAGAAACGGTTAGCCCGGCGCCAGCGCCGGAGAGGGTGGTCACCAACCAGTGGGTCCGCTGGCTGCTCCTGCCGCTGGCGCTTCTCGGCGCCCTGCGCATCGTCCAGGAGTACGAGCGGGGTGTCCTCTTCCGCCTCGGCCGCGCTATGGGCGTCTGCCCGCCCGGCCCCTTCCTCATCGTGCCCGGCGTCGAGCGGCTGGTGAAGACTGACCTGCGCATTGTGACGATGGACGTCCCCACCCAGGAGGCGATCACCAAGGACAACGTCACGGTGAAGGTGAACGCCGTTGTCTACTTCCGCATCGTCCGCCCCTGGGATGCCGTTCTGAGAGTGACGGACCACATCCGCGCCACCTTCCAGATAGCGCAGACCACGCTCCGAAGCGTCCTCGGTCAGTCCTCCCTCGACGAGCTGCTCTCCGAGCGGGAGCAGATAAACCAGCGCCTGCAGCAGATTATCGATGAGCAGACCGCGCCCTGGGGCGTCAAGGTCAGCACAGTGGAGGTCAAGGACGTCGAGCTGCCACAGGGGATGCAGCGCGCCATGGCCCGCGGGGCGGAGGCGGACAGAGAGCGCCGCGCCAAGATCATCAACG
>DAOUEO010000195.1:0-7964 GCA_034430455.1 Dehalococcoidia bacterium
GCCCATCTCCTGGATGCGCTGGTTCATGCGCAGTATCACCTCCGCCCCGGCGAGGTTGACGCCGAGGTCGTTTATCAGCCGTTGTATCTGGCGCAGGCGGTTGATGTCGGCGACGGAGTAGAGGCGGATGCGACCCCGGGAACGCGACGGCTTCAGCAGGCCGGCGCGCTCGTAGTAGCGCAGCGTCTGGGCGTGCATGCCGACTATCTTCGCCGCCACGCTGATCACGTAGCACGGCTGGTCTTCGCTCCGGAGGTCGTCGGCATTCTCGTTCAAATCGATCACCTCGTCCTAGCTCGCGGCGGCGCCCTTGGCGTTGAGACCCCTCAGCTCCTCGAAAAGCTTCCGCTCCCGCTCCGACAGCTTCTCGGGCAGCGCCACATTGACCTTGGCGTAGAGGCTGCCCTTGCCGTCGCCGTGGAGATGGGGCATGCCCAGCCCCGCCAGCCGGAAGACCTTGCCGTTCTGCGTGAGGCGGGGGATGGTGAGCACCACCTGGCCTTTGAGCGTCGGGACCTTCGCCTCGCCGCCCAGGACGGCGTCGACCAGGGGCACGGTCACATCCGTGTGCAGGTCCGCGCCGCGCCGCTGGAAGCGCTTGTGCGGGCGCACCGAGACCCGCAGGTAGACGTCGCCCAGCTTTCCGCCGCCGATATGGATGCGCGAGCCGTCGTGGACTCCCGGCGGTATCTTCGCCTCGATCCGCCGCGGCCGGACGACCGCGCCCTGCCCCTCGCAGACGTGGCAGACGGCGCCGGCTATCTGGCCGCTGCCGCCGCAGGTCACGCAGATCTCCGGGCCCTGAAGCTGGAGGGAGCGGGCGGTGCCCTGATAGGCCTCCTCCAGCGTCAGCTCCACCGGCGCCTCCACCGCCTGCGCCCGTGGCCGCGTTGCCCGACGGCCGCCGCCGAAGCCGCGGAAGAGGCTGTCGAAGATGCCGCCCAGCCCTTCGCCGTCGACATCGAAGGAGAAGCTCTTCCCGCCGGTCTGCCCGCGGAAGCCGCCCTGTCGCTGCGCCGCCTCGATCTGGTCGGCGTGCTCCCAGTGCTCGCCGTAGCGGTCGTACTTCTTGCGCTTCTCGGGGTCGGAGATAACCTCGTAGGCGGCGTTCACCTCTTTGAATCGGGCCTCCGCGGTCTTATCGCCGGGGTTGACGTCGGGGTGGAGCTTGCGGGCGAGGCGCCGGTAGGCCTGCCGGGTCTCCTTAGCGGAGGCGTCCCGTTTGACGCCGAGTATCTGATAGTAGTCCTTAGCGGGCATCTCTGTTCACCGGTTCAATGATAGCTCCCTGTCAGGGGAAAGTCAATAGACTTGATAAAAGAGTTATCAAGATACTTGACAGACATCGGTTAGAGCGCTATGATCAGCATGAGGATAGGTCCTGAGGCAGGACCGGGAAACACAACAAGGGAGGTTGCGAGAAATGGCTAACATCATTCGTTGGGACCCGTTTGGAGAGATGGTCGGCCTGCGGCGGGCTATGGACCGCTGGCTGGACGAAGGGGTCGCGCGACCATGGCGTATGCTCGGCTGGGAAGCCGGCGACGGCTACGTCCCCCTCGACCTGTATGAGACCGACGAGGCGCTCATCGTCAAGGCGTCGCTGCCGGGGGTGAAGCCCGAGGACGTGGAGGTCACCATCACCGGCGAGACCCTGACCATCAAGGGCGAGAGCAGGCGCGAGGAGGAGGAGAAGAAGACCAACTACTACCGCCAGGAGGCCTGGTACGGCGGCTTCGCCCGCTCGCTGACCCTGCCCTCGCAGGTGGAGGCGGACAAGGCGGAGGCGGTCTTCGAGCACGGCGTCCTGAGGCTCACCATTCCCAAGGCCGCCGCGGCGAGGCCGAAGACAATCAAGGTGACCCCGAAGCCGGTGATCGAGGGGAAGAAGAAAGAGAAGTAGATTAGGCTCTCCCTGAAGCCGAGGCCGGGCCCGTATAGGCTCGGCCTCTTCGCATCGGTGCCCTCTGCTGTCGGCGGTGCGCGTTGACGCCGCCAGGAGAGCGGTGGCAAACTGAACCCGTGGCGCCGGGCGCCTGCCCCGGCTTCGATTCTAGTCTTCCTGCCGGCAAGGAGAGGTATGTCGCAGCAATCCGGAGGGTGGCGCTCCTCGCCCCTGCGACGGGCCTGGCCCCTGGCCCCCGCGCTCGCCATCCTTCTCCTGGTGTCGCTGGTCCTCTCCTGCAGCCGGAGCGGTCGCGCGGCCGTGGCCAGCTTCTTCTTCCTCCCCGACCTCATGACGCAGCTGCCCGTCCGTCCCGTCACCTGGGTCACCGACAAGCCGGTTGTGGAGCGCATCACGCTCACCTACGGCGACCGCGCCATGCCCGCCGACATCTACCGTCCCGCCGACGGCAAACGGCACGGGGCGGTGATCCTGTCGCCGGGCGCGCCGCCGCTGGAGCCGGACGACTCCCGCCTCGTAAGGCTGGCGGGCGACGTGGCGCGGGCGGGCTTTGTCATGCTGGTCCCTTACTCCCCCGACCTGGAGGAGGAGATCATACTGCCGCGGGAGGTGGACGCCCTGGTCGCCGCCTTTGAGTACTTGCAGGCGCAGCCCTACGTGAAGCCCGACAAGATCGGCTACTTCGGCGTGAGCGTCGGGTCGTCCCTCGCCCTCCTCGCCGCCGCCGACGGGCGAATCAACGAGGACGTGGCCATCGTGATTGCCTTCGGCGGCTACTACGACACCTACGACCTCCTCGCCTCCATCACCACCGGCGTCATCTCCTACAACGGCCATGAGGAGAACTGGGACCCGAAATGGCATACCGTCAAGGTCATGTCCAAGCAGGTCATCGAGCGGCTGGACGACGAAGAGGACAAGGAGATCCTTACCCGCATCTTCGTCGACCAAGAGCCGGAGCCGAACGACGACCGGTCGCACCTCTCTGCGGAGGGCCGCGCGGTCTACGACCTTCTGGTGAACACCGACCCGTCGCGCGTGGCGGAGCTTGTCGACCGGCTCCCGGCCGCGGCGCGGGAGTGGCTGCCCTCGCTCTCCCTCGTGGGGCGGTCGGAGGGGCTGCGGGCGGAGACCTTCGTCCTCCACGACCGCTCGGATCGCTACATCCCCTACTTCGAATCGCGCCGTCTGCGCGACGCCCTGGAAGGCCGGGTGAAACTGCACTATACTGAGGTGAACATCTTTGAGCACGTGGAGCCGACGGCGAACCGGGCCGCCCACCTGCTGGTCGTGGATGGCAGCAAGCTCTTCTTTCATCTCTATCAGATTCTCCTCCGTCTCTCGTAGAGGCGGGGTGACTCCGCAGCCGATCGCTGCCGGCAAAGGAGAACAAAGAAGATGAGCAAGTGGAGTCTTCTCACCAATCATGCCCTTGTCCTGATCCACGTCGGTCAGCGTCCCCGCTCGACTCTCCGCGAGATCGCGAGCGCCGTGGGGATAACGGAGCGGGCCACCCTCTCCATCCTGCGGGCGCTGGAGGAGGAGGGCCTGATAAGCCGCCAGCGAGAGGGGCGGCGGAACCACTACCGGCTGCACTACGGGGCGATCCTTCGCGAGCGCAAAGAAGGCGGTCTGACGGTGCTGGAGCTGGCCAACACGCTGGCCGACATCGCCGAGCGCGCGTAGGCTCTCGGCGCCGTCTGCCGGTGCGTCGACGGGGTCGGCGGAGTTTGCCAGCCCTTCCGGCCTGTGCTATATTGGGATTGGCTCTCTGCCTGCCGGAGAGGCAAGAGGGACGGGCTGAACAAAGGTGATCTCCAATCTGAAGGCGGGGCGGGACCGGCCGTTGGCTAGCGGGTCTCGGCTCGGCCTTTTCACGTGGGGTGGCCGCAGTGTCGGCCGGCCCGCAGGAGCGATGCCGTTCGGGTGCCTGAGAGAAGTCGCCTAGTGGGAGGGTGCGCGTGTATCGAGACTTAAGCATCTTCAGCGGGAATGCTCACCCGGAGCTGGCCCAGAACATCTGCCGTTACCTGAAAGCGCCCTTGGGGGAATGCGAAGTCTTCGAGTTCAGCAACGAGAACATCTTCGTCCGCATCTGCGAGAACGTGCGGGAGCGGGATGTCTTCGTTATCCAGCCCCTGGCGTCGCCGGTGAACACGCGGCTCATGGAGCTGCTCATCATGATCGACGCCTTCCGCCGCGCCTCGGCGGGGCGGATTACAGCCGTGATCCCCTATTTCGCCTACGGCCGCAGCGACAAGAAGGACCAGCCACGGGTGCCGATCACCGCCCGCCTGGTCGCCGACCTCATCACCACCGCCGGCGCCGACCGCGTCCTCACCGTGGACCTGCACGCCTCCCAGATCCAGGGATTCTTCCGCATACCGGTCGATGAGCTAACGGCCTTCCCCAGTCTGGGCGATCATTTCAAAGGGAGAGACCACGATAATCTCGTGGTGGTGGCCCCCGACCTGGCGCGGGCCAAGGACGCCCGAAACATCGCCGCCAAGCTGGACGTCCCCCTGGCGATCGTGGAGAAGCGGCGGCCGGGCAACGCACAGAGCGCCGAGGCCCTCCAGATAATCGGCGAGGTGGAAGGGCGGAGCGCGCTCATCGTCGATGACGAGATCGACAGGGGTTCGACGCTGGAGGAGGTCGTGAAACTGCTGCTGAAGAACGGCTGCAAGGGCGCGATGGCCGCGGCCGTACACGGCGTCTTCTCCGGGCCGGCGATCGAGCGGCTGGGCGAGAGTCCACTGGAGGAGATAGTCATCACCGATACCCTCCCCCAGCCGCCGGAGAAGCGTCTCGACAAGATACACACCCTTGCGGTGGCGCCGCTGCTGCTGGGTGAGGCGATCAATCGTATCCACACCGGCCAGTCGGTGGGCGCCCTGTTCGAGCAGGGGACATAGGAGAGACCAGAGAAGATGGTGAAGCTGGCGAGCAAGATATTCGGCGACGCCAACGAGAAGCAAGTAAAGAAGCTGCGGCCGCTCGTCAAGGAGATCAACGAGCTGGAGCCCGGCGTCCAGGCCCTCAGCGACGAGCAGCTCCGGGCGAAGACGGGTGAGTTTCGCGCCCGCCTGGGCGAGGGCGAGACGCTGGACGATATCCTCCCCGAGGCCTTCGCCGTCGTCCGGGAGTCCGCCCGCCGCCACGTCGGCATGCGCCACTTCGATGTCCAGCTCATCGGCGGCATTGTCCTCCACCAGGGCAAGATTGCCGAGATGAAGACCGGCGAAGGGAAGACGCTGGTCGCCAGCCTTCCCCTCTATCTCAACGCCCTCGAGGGCCACGGCGCCCACCTGGTGACCGTCAACGACTACCTGGCCAAGCGCGACACCCAGTGGATGGGCCCGATATACGATGCCCTGGGGCTATCCCTCGGCTGCCTCCAGCACGAGTCCGCCTTTCTCTTCAGCCGCGACAAGGTCAGCGACGTACCCAACATGGAGCACCTGGTGCCCGTGTCCCGTCGCGAGGCCTACGGCGCCGACATCACCTACGGCACGAACAACGAGTTCGGCTTTGACTACCTGCGCGACAACATGGCCGTCGACCTGGAGCGCATGGTGCAGCGGGAGCTCCACTACGCCATCGTCGACGAGGTGGACAACATCCTCGTCGACGAGGCGCGCACGCCGCTCATCATCAGCGGCCCCGCCGAGGAGAGCACCGCGATCTACCCCACCTTCGCCCGTCTCGTCCCCCGCCTCCAGCGGGAGTTGGACTTCACCATAGATGAGAGGCACAAGTCCGTCTCTCTCACCGAGGAGGGGGTCGCCAAGCTGGAGCAGTGGCTGGGTGTCAAGAACATATACGACCCCCAGAACTACCGTCTCACCCGCTACATGGAGGCGGCGCTCAAGGCCGAGATCCTCTACAAGTGCGACCGCGACTACGTGGTCAAGGACGGCGAGGTCGTCATCGTCGACGACTTTACGGGGCGTCTCATGTTCGGCCGCCGCTGGTCGGACGGCCTCCATCAGGCGGTCGAGGCGAAAGAGGGGGTGAAGATACAGCAGGAGTCGATAACCTACGCTACCATCACCCTCCAGAACTACTTCCGCCTCTACGGAAAGCTGGCGGGCATGACCGGAACCGCCTGGACCGAGCGCGATGAGTTCTTCAAGATCTACCGCCTCGACGTCGTCGTCATCCCCACCCACCAGCCGCTCATCCGGCACGAGTTCTCCGACCTCGTCTACCGCACCGAGGAGGGGAAGTTCCGCGCCGCCGCCGAGGAGATCGAGGAGAGGCACAAGGCCGGACAGCCTGTGCTCGTCGGCACGGTCTCTATTGAGAAGTCGGAGTACCTGTCGGAGATGCTGAAACGCCGGGGCATTCCCCACCAGGTGCTGAACGCGAAGTTCCACGAGAGAGAGGCGGGGATCATCGCCCAGGCCGGCAGCTTCAAGACGGTCACCATCGCCACCAACATGGCGGGCCGCGGCACCGACATCATCCTCGGCGGCAAGGTCGACGGCCGCCCCCAGGAGGAGTGGGAGGAGGAGCACAACAAGGTGGTGGAGGTAGGTGGCCTCTATATCATCGGGACGGAGCGTCACGAGGCCCGCCGCATCGACAACCAGCTCCGCGGCCGCTCCGGGCGTCAGGGCGACCCCGGTAGCTCCCGCTTCTACGTCTCCTTCCAGGACGACATCATGCGCCGCTTCGCCCCCGACTGGCTGCCGGGGATGATGAAGAGCCTGGGCATGGACGAGGATACCCCCATCGAGAGCAAGATGGTGACGAGAGCGATCGAGACGGCGCAGACGAAGGTAGAGGGCTACAACTTCGACATCCGCAAGCACGTCGTCGAGTACGACGACGTCATGAACATGCACCGCGATGTCATCTACTCAGAGCGGTGCAAGATCCTGGAGGGCGCCGACCTCAAGGCCAACGTAATGGAGATGGTGCGCGAGGAGATCGGCGGCGTATTGGACCTCCACCTCCCCGGCCGGCGTGAGGAGGAGTGGGACCTCGAGAGCTTCGCCGCCGAGGTGGAGACCATCTTCCCCCTCCCGCCCTCCCTCAGCGCCAAGAAGCTGCCGGAGCTCTCGCGGGAGGAGATATCCGAGAAGGTCATCGCCGCCGCCGTCGAGGAGTACGACCGTCGAGAGAAGGAGATGGGCGAGGACGTCATGCGGGCGCTGGAGCGGCTCGTCATGCTCCGCGTCATCGACACCCTGTGGGTGGAGCACCTGACGGCGACGGACGAGATGCGCCAGGGGATCGGCCTGGCCGCCTACGGCCAGCAGGACCCCCTGGTCGTCTACAAGCGCGAGGCCCACGACATGTGGGATCAGCTACTCGCCAACATCCGCCGCCAGATAACGCACTCCATCTACCATGTGGAGCTGGCGCGGAGGACAGCGCCCTCTCCCGCCGCTGACGAGGCGCCGGCGGGAGAAGAGGCCGCCCCCGCGGAGACCGCCGCCGTCCCTAAGGCCGCGGCCCGTCGCGATCGGGTCGCCGTTGCCGCCGGGGACAGGGCGGCCGCCCGCCGACCGGTCGGCTCCCGCAAGGTGGGACGGAACGACCCCTGCCCTTGTGGCAGCGGCAAGAAGTACAAGAAGTGTTGCGGGAGCTCGGCCTAGAAGATGCCTGGTAGGGAACAGGAACAAGGCTGCCCTGATGCGATGGGAGAAGAGACCCCGGGCTGCGAGGAGGCCCTGGCTCACCTCCGGCAGCGGATCGCGGAGGGTGAGCACTGGTTCCGCGCCCTCCTCGAGGCGGTTGCGCTGTGGCGTCTCCCCGAGGAGACGGTCGCCGAGCGCCACTACCGCTACCTTATCGGCGGCGAAGCGTTTGACTGGCTCCTCCTGGCCGAGCGCCTCACCGAGCCGCTGGACGGCGCAATCCCCGAGGGCGAGAGGGAGGCGCTTCTCTTCTTCGGCCGGCTGCCCCTGGAGATCGACGACGCCGAGTTCAAGGGCGCCATCGGCGGCGCCAAGCACCGGGCCCACCTGAACTACCTCTACGGCATCACCGCGGAGGAGGCGCTGCAGCTCGCCTTCGAGGAGGATGTGCAGAAGGAGCGCCGCTCCCA
>DAOUEO010000196.1:0-6782 GCA_034430455.1 Dehalococcoidia bacterium
GGAGCCCTGATCGCTCTTCCGGATTGTCATAGACTCCCAGCACCTGCGTTCCGATCAGCGCCTCGCGGGTGTACCCGAACCGCTTTATCGAGGGGCTGATCTCAGTGATGATGCCTTTGGCATCTGTCCGGTAGAAGACGTCCTGGATATTCTCGAAGATCCGGCGGTACTTCGCCTCGCTCTCCCGCAGCGCCTCCTCCACCCGTCTGCGCTCGATGACCCGTCCCAACCGCTCGGCGATGGCATTGATCAGGTCCCCTTTTTCCGGCAGGAAGGAGCCCTTATCACTCTCCCGCCTCTCCTCCAGGCAGCAGACCTCGACAGCGCCGCTCCGCTCGCCATTCACGATGAGGTCGCTGGTCTGCCTCCAGGCCGTTTCTCTGAAGTTCCCCGTCCGAAACCCCCGGCCCTCGAAGACGATCCGCGCGCACGTCACCTCCGGATACTGCCAGCCTGGAGGAATGAGGTCGACCGCCCCCTGGAGTATCTCTTCCAGCGAAATGTCCGGCCTGTGAACTAGATTCGAGATTCCATACAGGCAGTTCAGTTCCTTGACCCGCTCGCCAAGTTCGTGCGTCCGCTTCCGCATCAATTCCTCGGTCCGCTTGCACTTCGCCGTCTTGTCCCGCGGTCCAGTCATTGATGGTTCGTCCCTATGCAGTCCGCTGCAGTGTGATGCCCACTACCGGTGTCGCCGGGCCTCCCAGCCGCGCGCACGATTTAGGCGATGTGAGTGTGCGGATCCGGGGCCTGCCCGCACCTTCGCGCCCATCCCCTGAATAATTCGGTATTCCTCCCTACGCTGCATATTAGCCAAGGGGGAGATGCGGATATGCGTCCATTGGTCGATGCCAAGGGGCGCTAGGGGAGCGATCCAAATGGTGTAGGGGACTCCTGTGTGCGACATTGGGAAGCGTTCTGATTGCTACTGGGCCATCCCTCCTCAAGAATGAATATAGGTGCACATGGGGAGCGGCCTCAACAGGCATGAAGAGACATGAAGCACCCAGGGCCTGGCTCAGGGGTACTTCGGAATGAGCAGGGTCAGATGAAGAAGACACCGAAACAAAACAGGGAAACCACCAGGAGGCAAAGCCAACACCAGGTCGAGGCCATCATAGGGCAAAGGGTGGACCAGGGTGTCAAGAGGGAGGTCGTCGACATCTACGAGGAGATCCTTGTCGCCGTCTGGGCCAAGATCATGCCCACCCTGGGGAAGACCACCGTGCACGCTATCGCCCGGCGGGCGGTGCACCTAGCCGCGCAAAGCTACCCCACTCTGGATTCTGTGACGGTGACGGAGGACGGTTTCGACTTCAGGTCGCTGAAGGAGCGGGTGGACGAGAGAGACAAGGCTACCATCCGCGAGGCGCTGAGGGAACTCATCGTCAGCCTCTTCGACATCCTAGCCAAGCTCACCGGCAACGTCCTGGTGGACCGGCTGACGCGAGAGATTGAGGGCCTGGAGGATATCAGAATCGAGCCCGCCGCCTAAGAGGGCGCGCGGCCCCCGCTTCTCAGCAAAGGAAGACAGTGATGCAACGGATATCGACAGCCATACCCGCCCTCGACGCCATCCTGGACGGAGGCATACCCACCGGATCCAGCACGATGATCATCGGGCCGCCGGGCGCGGGAAAGACGATCCTCTGCCTAAACATACTCTTCGCCAACGCCAGCGAGGAGAGCAAGGCCCTCTACTTCACCACCGTCTCCGAGCCGCCGACCAAGGTGCTGAGGTACCAGCAGGAGTTCGCCTTCTTCGACAAGGAGAAGTTCAACACCTCCGTCATCTTCGTGGACATTGGCTCCACCATCAAGCAGGAGGACCTGGAGAGGACGATGGAGGTCATCAGGCATAAGATGGAAGAGGTGAACCCCCGCATGTTATGCATCGATAGCTTCAAGGCGCTGGCTGACCTGGTGGGGGACAAGCTCCTCTTCCGGCGCTTCGTCCATGACCTTTCGGTGCTCCTCGCCGTGTACGAGTGCACGGCGTTCCTGGTTGGGGACTACAGCGCAAGGGACCTGGAGACGGAGTCGGAATTCGCCATCGCCGACGGGGTTATCTGTCTGGACCTCTACGGCAAGGAGGCGCTCTCCTCGCGGGTGCTGCGGGTGCACAAGATGCGAGGAACGGCCTTCCACGAGGGGGACCACTCCTACACCATCAGTGACAAAGGCATAGCCATCTTCCCGCGACTGCAGCCGTCGCCGGGAGAGGCGCCGTCGAAGGAGACACCCATCGAGAAGGTGCCCACGGGAATTCCCGGCCTGGACGGGATGCTGGACGGCGGCCTCAACGAGGGTTTCTCCACGATGATCGCCGGCGCCGCGGGCACGGGCAAGACTACCTTCGCCGTCCACTTTGTCCATGACGGGCTGAAGAGAGGCGAGCGGTGCCTGCTGGTGGGCATGGAGGAGCGCCCCAGCGCCATCGTCAAGATCGCCGCCGGTTACGGCGTCCGCCTGGCCAAGTACATCCACTCCGGTCAGCTCACGATACTCCACCGGCAGCCTCCGAACCTCAACATCTATCAGATGGCGCAGGAGATCCGCGACATCATCACCACCCGGGAGATCAGCAGGGTGGCTTTCGATGCCATGAGCGACATCCAGACCAACGTCGCCGGTGCGCGGGCGCTGCGCGACTACGTCTCCTCCCTAGTGGGCCTCTTCGAGTCTCGGGGCGTTACCTCGCTGTGGACCAACGTCATCGAGAACACCTTCGGCGAGTTCAAGATCACCGAGGCGAACCTGTCGGTGGTGGTGGACTCGATCATCCTGCTCCGCTACGTCGAGCTGGATTCCCGAATCGAGAAGGCGATCTCCGTCCTCAAGATGCGCGGCAGCAACCAGGACAAGACGCTGCGACGCTACGAGATCTCGGCGAAGGGGATCGAGATCGGCGGCCCCTTCGAGGGATACGGCAGCCTCATCCTTGGCGCGCCGACGCTGATAGGTGGCGGTGCTACTCTGTCCGTCTGCCCGCAAGTGGTCAGCGAGCAGGTGCCGGCCGGCGAGGGGACGAACCCAGAGGCGCCGGGCAAGATAGCGGAACTGGCACGCGCGCGCCGTCGGAGGGTGTAGTCAGGGCCGGCGGGCGTCCCCGGCGGCGGTGGAGCGCGATACCGGCACGGCTGCCCCGCAACGGGAGCGTATCCTTTCCGGCATCGTCGGTCTCGATGAGGTCATGAAGGGCGGCCTACTTCAGCCCCTCGCAGCCACCTTGATCCCAGCCTCGCCCGAAGGTCATCCGGTGCCTCTCCAGTTATCATTCAGCCACAGGACTGCCAGAAGCAGCCCCTCATTCAGCCGAGATGCGAGGTCGCTGGGGACGTGCTGTACTTCGCGGATGACCTGGTCTGCCGCCTGGGCATGAAGCTCCACGATCTGTCGCGCGCTCAGGTGATGGCTTCCTACCGTCCGACAGAGCTCGATCAGCTCAACGCCGGGCAGACCACCGCTATACATAGTAACGGCGCGGTAGAATTGAGCGAACGGCGCCACCAACTGGCCACGGGCACTCTCCGGGTGCTCCCTGCCAAAGCCTGCGGAATCGGCGGGGACGCTCTGAAGGAGCCGTTTCTGCGCCTTGATCACGCTCTCTAACTCCTTCTCCCTCCGCTCGTTCTCCTTGAAGAGAACGGCCCGGCGCGCATCGGTCCGTTTCACCTCCAGGAACGTTCTGACCGCGGTGGACAACACCGTGAGAAGGGCGTCCTTGGGCAGGTACTCGTCGGCGCCCAGCCTGATGGCGTCGGTGGCAACCTGGTCGTCGCCGGCCCCCGTGAGCACGATCGCCGGCACATCGGGGTCGATCTCCCGCAATCGGCCCAGAGCATCGAGACCACTCGCGCCGGGGAGCCGGTAGTCGAGCAGCACCAGGGCCCACTCCGCTTGTCTGAACATGCGCAGACCTTCGTCAGCGGTTTGAGCCGTCTCCACGGTGGCGACCCCGGCATCCCCCAGCACGCGCCTCACAATGTCGGCATCGGCCGGGTTGTCCTCGATGAACAGCACACGAGGAAGCGCGTTGTCCTCCTTGGCGGGAACAGCCGGGGTATCGGTTGCTTGCATGGCTTTCCTCCCTCCTAATGCGGCCAGAGTTTGACTTCGTCTGGTCCGCTGATAGCTGTCTTTTTGACGCCCCCTAGTGGCGTTCTTCGTATACGCCACCGTTCCTTCTAGACTGCCCCCGGCGGCAGCCTGGCGATCACCATCCAGTATTCGCCGAGGATTTCCGTAGCATGCACGAACTTGGCGAAGTCCACGGGTTTCGTGATGTAGGTGTTCGCGCCCAGTTCATAGCTCCTCTGTATGTCCTCCTCGCGCTCCGAGACCGTGAGCACAATCACCGGCATCGCTGAGAGCTCATCGCTTGCCCTGATCTTCTCGAGCACCTCCGGGCCGGTGACCTTGGGAAGGTTCAGGTCCAGCAGGATCAGGTCCGGCTGAGCCATCTCTGCCCTATCGCTGTGCTCTCCCTTACGGAAGAGGAGATCCAGAGCCGCTTGCCCGTCCCGTACAACGTGCACCCTGCTGTCTACGTGCACCTTGCGGAACGCCCTGAGTGTGATCTCCACGTCATCCGGGTTATCCTCCACGAGGAGAATCTCCGCGGGGCTGAGATGTTGATCGCCCATAATGAAGTCCTCCTTATGCCGCTCTTCCTTCAGTGGAGGCGGTCGCCTCTGTCGCCAAAGGAAGCGTGAACAGGAACGTCGCTCCGGCGCCGAGATGCGACTCCACCCATACCTTCCCGCCAAGGGTCTCCACCACTCGCTTCACAACCGACAGCCCGGCGCCCGTCCCCTCGTACTCCTCTCGCGGGTGCAGCCGCTGGAAGATGCCGAAGATCCGCTCGTGATACTGCGGGTCGATGCCGATCCCGTTGTCCTGGACGAAGAAGGTGACCACACCTCCGTCTACAGCCCTAACACCGATCTTGACGTGGGGTAGTTCGCTTTCGTTGAACTTGAGGGCGTTTCCGATCAGGTTGACGAATACCTGCTTCATCCGGGTCGGCTCGGCGAGGACGTCCGGCAGCCCTTTCTCGACCTCAATAGTCGCGCCCTTGGCATCGAGGGTAAGCTGCATCTCCGCGATTATGTCTCCAACCAGCCCACCGACATCGATCCGCCTCGGAGAGCCCGGCTGCCGAAAGCACCGCGACAGCCTCAGTAGATCGTCGATCAGGTTCTTCATGCGTATACTCGCGTTGGCGAGCTTTGTCACATAGTCTCGCCCCTGCTCGTCAAGCTTGTCGGCGCAGTCTTCCAGCAGGAACTGGCTGAAGGCTTCGATGGCGCGCAGGGGTTCCTTCAGGTCATGGGAGACGCTGTGAGTGAAGGCATCGAGCTCAGCAACCTCTTGTCTCAGGGCTTCGTTCAGCTCTCGCTCCCGGGCCGCCTGTGCAACCAGCGATTCCTCCATCTGCTTGCGCACGGCGTTGTCGAGACGTAGTTGCCCGTTTGCTCTCCTTAGCTCGAGGGTGCGCTCCTTCACCAACTCGTCAAGCTGGTCGTGGTGTCTCCCTAGCTCTTCCTCCAAGTGCTTACGCCTGGTTATGTCCTCGATGGCGAGGAGAATGAGCTCTGGTCCGCCGTTCCGCTTGACCAGTCGACGGGCATTGAGGAGCATGGCCTTGTGCCCGATGTTCAGGAAATCGTGTTCAACTTCGAGGTCGTGAAGCTGGTCATCCTTGGGCAGGATGTGCTCCAGCAGCTCCCGTAGCCTAGGGATGTCCCACTGGTGGTCGCCCAGCTCGTAGAGCGGGCGATCCTCCGTATCCTCCGGCGAGACCTGAAAGGTGTGGTAGAAAGAGCGGTTGGCTGACCTTACGCGCAGCTCCCCGTTGAGGACCAGGAGCGGCTCCCGCACCGTCTCTACGATCGCCTCGGCAAGGACCTCCGTTTCCTCTCCCGCTTCCATCTCAAGATCCCTATGGCCCTGCCCCCTAGCCCACCCCGTGGCGCGCCTCGTCGGGCAACGGGCGTTTCCTGAATACTATGGCATACCGCCGATTGTCCCGATATTGGATAACTCATGCGATGCGATTTCCACAGCCCTGAGATTGTCTCCCCCGAGCACCTACGCCACGTGGATGATATGGACCTCGGGGAGCCATGCGCCGACGCGCTGCTGTTCGCAGCCGGGGCCCGCCGGGAGCATGGGGCGGCGCAACTGCGGGCTGTAGCGACTTTGAGAAACCCAGTCCTCTTCCAAGGCACTGGCATGAGGTCGCGTTCGTCCGGTAGAATGAGCGCCGGGACGCCGAAGGGGTCGCCAGCGCAGGGATGCGGGTCAGGAGGACAGATTGGAGCTATTGCGTACTCCCGAAGAACGTTTCCGGAACCTGTCCGGATATAGCTTCGAGCCCCACTACGTCGAGATCGGCGTGGCGCGGCTGCACTACGTGGACGAAGGCGCCGGCGAGACGGTCCTGCTGCTGCACGGCGACCCATCCTGGGCCTATCTCTATCGCAAGATGATCCCGCCGCTGGTCGCGGCCGGCTGTCGCACTGTCGCGATGGACTTCATCGGCTTCGGCCGCTCAGACAAGTATCGCCAGCTTGAAGCGTACTCTTATCAGATGCACGTCGATACCCTCTGGTCATTCATCCAGAAACTGGACCTTCAGGGGCTGACGCTGGTGATGCAGGACTGGGGCGGCCTCATCGGGCTGCGCGTCGCCGCCGAGCATCCGGAGCGCGTGGCGCGGCTGGTCATTATGAATACGGGGCTGCCGGCCGGCGATATGGGTCCGACTCCGCCCGAAG
>DAOUEO010000197.1:0-2224 GCA_034430455.1 Dehalococcoidia bacterium
GCGACGGGACGGCGGGGACGGCTCCTCCCCTGCGGGCAGGACGCGGGCCTCGAAGAGCCAGTTCCCCACTTGGGTGCGCCCGGGTACGGTCAGTGGCTTCTCGCCGTCGGGCAGGACATCGACGGGGGGCTCTTCCGCCACAAGGCTGAGGACCAGGTCGTCGTATTCCACGCGCAGGCGAAGGCCCCGCGGGAGGTCGAGCTCGCTGCCGGACGGCTTCTCCAAGGCGGCGGAGATGGCCTCGATGTGGCCGGCGCCGATGTCCTGGAGGTCGCCCAGCAGCCGGCCGGCCGCCGCGCGCAGGACGTGGCGGCGCAGCCCCTCGGGGAGGGAGCGGAGCCGGTCGCGAGAGAGGCGGACGGACCCCGAGGCGACGCGACCGGCATCGGCCAGGGCATCGGCGGCCATTTGCTCGATGGCCTCGCGGTCGACGGCGGCGGCGGTGGCCAGGCGCAGGACGGCCTGGTCGAGGCGGGGGTTGTAGCGGCGCAGGAGGGGGAGTATCTGATGGCGGAGCCGGTTGCGCCGGTAGGCCAGGGAGCGGTTGGTGGCGTCCTCGAGCGGACGGCGACCGGCCTGGCGGCAGTAGGCATGCGTCTCCTCTCTGGTGACTTCCAGCAGAGGACGGACGAGGGCCAGCTCCGCCGCGCCTTCGATGGGCAAGGGCCAGGGGGAGCGCGGCAGCATCCCCGAGAGGCCGGAGAGGCCGCTGCCCCGCAGGATGTGCATGAGGACTGTCTCCACCTGGTCATCGGCGGTGTGGCCGACGGCGACGGCGTCCGCCCCGCAGCGGCCGGCCGCCTCGGCAAGGAAGGCGTAGCGCTGCTCGCGGGCCGCCTGCTCAAGGGAGACGCGGCTCTGGCGGGCATGGCCGCGGACGTCGGCGCCTCCGGTTATGAGGGGCAGGCCCAGCCCGTCGGCCAGGGCGGCGACGAAGAGACGCTCGCGCCGCGCTTCCCTCACCCCGCGGATCCGGTGGTCGAAGTAGGCGGCGGTCAGCTTCAGCCGCAGCTTGGGGGCCAGGCGCGCGAGGAGGAGGAGGAGGGCGGTCGAGTCGGGGCCGGCGGAGACGCCGACGAGGAGGGAATCGCCGCTGTGGAGGAGGTCGTGCCTGCGGATGAAGCGCTGGACGCGGCGCTCGAGGGCCGGCCCCAGGGGGGCGCTATCCGCTCTTCTCTGACTCGCCACGGTAGCTTGCGATATCCAGGTTCGGCTAGGGGCTGAAGAGCGATTCCCACCAGCTCTGGCC
The DNA here is from genome assembly GCA_034430455.1 of Dehalococcoidia bacterium. Classification (GTDB taxonomy): domain Bacteria; phylum Chloroflexota; class Dehalococcoidia; order DSTF01; family JALHUB01; genus DAOUEO01. Next base: position 1,250 of record DAOUEO010000197.1, read on the forward strand.
GGCGGGCTGCTGATCCGCGCTCTGTGGCTTCTGGGCCTCTCCCTCCGGCGAGGAGACCCTGACCAGCGTCTCGCCGGGCTTGACGAGGCCGAGCATGCGGCGGGCCGCGCTCTCTATGTACTCATCGGAGGAAAGGTAGTCGCCGACGGCCTGAAGCTTCTGGTAGTCGCTGTCAAGCTCGGCGATCTGCTGCCGCGCTTCCTGCTCGTCGCCGGCCAGGCGATAGGACTTCAAGGCGGTGCCGGCGGTGGTGAACAGCAGATAGCCGACCACCACGGCGGCCGCCAGCAGTATGAAGCGAGGCACCGATCGTCCGAGCATGATCCCGACCACCCCTCCCTGGGACGTCTCTCAACCCCGCCAATCAAGCCCGCGAAAGTGTAGCACAGAGAAGGCGCCGTTTCAAGCAATGGTGTCCGTTTCGTCGGCAAGGGGTGTCGGGGCTGCACATCGGTCGGGGCGCGCGTTGGGCGCGAGGGGCAACGTCGGCGTGGCAGCCGTAACATGGGCGTGGTTGCTCCCACCCACCCGCCCTAGGAAGGTTTGGAGATTCAGGGGGACACCCCCTGAAACCCCCGGCAGAGGGGGATTCCCCCTCTGCACTCCCCCTGGCTAGGAAGAGTGCGCTCAACCCCCAGTCTGAAGCCCCGGGCGGCAGTAATACCGCGGGTCAGACATCTCGCTTAAGGGGAGCGTTGTGCGAGATGGGCGGCGTCGGCGTGGTGGCGGCAACATGGGCGTGGTTGCTCCCACCCACCCGCCCGAGGAAGGTCACAGAAGTTCAAGGGGACACCCCTTGAACCCCGGCAAAGGGGCTTCGCCCCTCTGCACTCCCCCTTTTGACAGGGTAGGGTGTCATGGCAAGACAGCGACAGGCAGGCACAGTCCCGACCCTACGGGACCTGTGGGGGACGGCGGAGGGCTGAAGAAGGGCCCGTCAGAAGAGGGGGCGCTCGGCGAGGCCCTGCTCCTCCA
>DAOUEO010000198.1:0-1511 GCA_034430455.1 Dehalococcoidia bacterium
CTCCCTTGCGCAGGGCGCGGTTGAACGCCTCCACCACCTCGGGGGAATACTGCTTGCCCTTCTGCGATCGGATCTCCTGGATCGCCCTTTCTGGCGGCCATGCCCCCTTGTACGGCCTCTCGCTGGTCATGGCGTCGAGCCCGTCGGCGACAGTGACGATGGCGGCGCTGATCGGTATCTGCTCGCCGCGGAGACCGTCCGGATAGCCGCTCCCGTCCCACCTCTCGTGGTGCCAGCGCGCGATCTGGCGCGCCGTCTTCATCCACTGATGCGTCGCCAGCAGCTCCTCTCCCCAGACGGGGTGATTCTTCATTACCTCCCACTCCTCCTCTGAGAGAGGCCCCGGCTTGGTGAGGATGGAATCGGGAACACGCAGCTTTCCCAGGTCGTGGAGGAGCGAGCACAGGCCGATCTCCCTGATCTCGTCCGGCGGCAGGCCCATCTCGGTCGCTATCGCTTCCGCGTAACCCCTTATCCTGTGCAGGTGGTGCTCCGTGTAGGGGTCGCGGGCCTCCGCGGCGGTTGCCAGGATGAGGACTATGCGCTCGTAGGCCTTGCGTTTCTCCTCGCCCGTGCGCTGACGCTCGACGAAGGAGGCGATGCTCTCGGAGGCGAGGCGCAGCAGCCTGATGTCCTCTTCCCGCCAGTCGCGGGCGTGGTCCGTGTTGTCGAAGATGACACAGCCGATGCTCCTGCCGTTGGACATCAGCGGCATTATCACCATCGAGCGGACGCCTTCGGCCTGCCAGGTCTCCTTCTCCGCTGCCGCTTCCGGCGGGAGAGCGGGTACATCGGGCACGATTACAGGCTCTGCCCGCAGCAGCTTGTCCACTAGCCAGGGGTAGCCGGCCAGGTCGACGCCCCGCCGGATCTCCAACTTCGCTATGCCGGGAGCGTGCCACTCGGCCACGCGGTCCGCCCGGCCCTTGGCTAGAGCCAGGAAGACGCCGCCGCGTTTGGCGCCGAACCCCTCACCCAGGATGCTGAGGGCAAGGCTCAGGGCGGCGTCGACATCCTCTGGCCCGGCCAGGAGGTTGGAGGCGCGGGCGACGGCGGACTCCATCTCGAGCCTGTTCGCCATTGCCTCCGCTGCCTGCTTCTGCTCGGTAATATCCTGCACAGTACCGAATAGCTTGACGACCCGACCATTGACATCCTTAATGGGGTGCATCGTCGCTGCATAGAAAACTCGTCTCCCGCTTGGCAACTCGGCCCCAAGGTCGTATTTGAAATCCTTCCCTTCTTCGATAGCGCAGCGTGCATATTCGCGTAGTTCTAGAGCTTGCTCTTGAGAGTAGTACGTGGCTTCTTCCTCGCCAGTGGGTGGGCCCAGAGCGGGATCGCGATCGTAGAGCCGGTAGGTCTGGTCGGACCACGTGATTTCCTCGCTTCCAACATCGAATTCCCAGCTTCCGATCCGTCCCAATGCCTGCGCCTCCTTCAACCTTGCCTCGCTGTCGCGCAGCGCCGCCTCCGCCTGCCTGCGCTCAGTGACGTCTTCAGTCGCACCC
>DAOUEO010000199.1:0-5831 GCA_034430455.1 Dehalococcoidia bacterium
CCGCTGTCGCTGCGCGACCAGCAGCGTGACCAGCAGGACCACCAGAGATGGCGTCAGTATGTTCACCCCGGCGTCATCGAGGGCCGGCAGCCCCCAGAGCTGGACCAGCCATACGCCGACCCCCAGGGCTATCCACAGGAAGACCATCCGGTTCGTGCGCAGCGCGTACGCCACCCCCAGCGCCACCGCCAGCGCCATCAGCGACAGGTCCTGCATGTAGAGATGCGGGTTCACCAGCAGCGTCGCCGTCAGCAGGGCGCCGCACTGGAGGAGGAATCGCGGCTTTGCGGGCGCCCAGGGGCCGCGGAACGCCATCAGCGCCGCCAGCGCCGTGGCGCCGGAGAGCGTCCACGTCAGCGCGACATGGATGGGGCTGTTGTACTCCAGCAGGCGGGCCAGGAAGCCGTTCCACCCGAACATGCTCGCCGGAGTAATCCCCCACTTGTTCTGCCAGCTGGTGCTCTCCAGGAGGAAACGCGGATAGTCGGTGATCACGCCCGGGCCGGAGACCGCTATCGAGACCATCGCCAGAGCCCAGGCGGTCGTCGCGAAAGTCGCCAGCGTCCACCAGCGTCGCTTCCAGAGCAGGAGGGCCAGCGGCAGGATCGCCATCTGAGGCTTCACCAGCAGCAGCGCCAGCGCTACCCCTGACAGCTTCTCGCGCCCCTTCATCTGCAGGACGATGAAGGATATCCACCCCAGCAACAGCAGCATCGAGAGCTGGCCGTGCAGCACGACCCACGGCACCGAGCCCAGCGAGAAGAACCCCAGCCAGAGGAGCAGCCGCCGCAGGGGGTCTTCCAGCCCCAGGAGCCGCTGGAGGGCGAACGTCGCCGCTGCCGCCAGGGCGGTGCCCACGATCCCGATGACGACGGTGGCGGTCCGGATCGGCAGCGCCGACAGGGGGGCGAAGGCGGCGGCCACGAAGGGCGGGTTGAAATAGGCGAGGACCCCTGTCCCTCCCACTCCCCGGCCTATCGACTCCACCTCCTTGTGCGCCAGGAACGACACGTTGTAGAGGAGGTCGCCCTGGCCCTCTCGCACCAGCCGTCCCGCCGTGTAGAACGCCACATAGTCCTCGTGCGGCCCGCGGGCGCTGTGGCCGCCGAAGCGGTCGTTGTACATCTCGCCGACGCTCCACCAGGACATGCCGCCGACCAGGATGAAGATGAACGCCAGCGCCGCCACCAGGTAGGTGACCACGCGGGCCGAGAGTAGCGGCCGTGAGGTTGCCCCGGTGCCGGTGGGATGCCCGGTCTCGGCTCGGAGTCGACGGCTCTGCCCGTCGCCCCGGGCGAGCGCCGCCTGCGTCGAAGAGAAAGCGCGGGAGGACAAAGCAAAGTCTCCTTCCTCTGCCGTTCTCCTCACATATCGACCGCTCCTCCTGCGGCGGGACTAGGTGGTTCCCTGATATCCCTGAGCGCGCGTCCTCTTTTGGGGGGAATCCCTCCCGGAATAGGGAGAAAGCCTTAGGGGGAGGGGGTGTCGTCTCTGCCGATGCTATCTATCGACGGGTTCCCTGCAGCAAGGATGTGACATGGGCCGTATCGCTCTCCCGGCTGGGTTCGACCGCGCGCTTTCAGGGATGGAAGCGACATGAGCGCGACGGCGATTGAGACGGCGCAATCCGCCGCCCCGGCCGCGCGCCGGTGGCCCGCCCGTGCCCTGCCCCTCGACCTCGTCTCCGCCCGCGTCCTCGACGCGACGCTGGCGGCTGCTGTCTTCGTCGCCGGCCTGGCGGTCTACTGCGCCACCCTGGCGCCCGGCCTCACCTACGTCAGCCTCGACGGCAACGAGCTGGCGACCGTCCCCCATCAGTTGGGGCTGCTCCATTCCCCCGGCTACCCCTTCTACACCTGGGTCGGCAAGCTCTTCACCTGCCTGCCGGTGGGCGACGTGGCCTATCGCATGAACCTGCTGTCGGCGGTCGGCGCCGCCGGCGCGGCGGCGCTCCTCTACGGCATCGTCCTCCTCCTGGCGCGGAGCCGGGTGGCGGCCCTCTTTGCCGCCCTCCTCTTCGCCTTCTCCCCGACCCTCTGGTCGCAGGCCGTCATCACCGAGGTCTATGCGCCCAACGTCTTCATGGTCGCGCTGACGCTGTTCCTCTTCCTCTCCTGGGGCGAGCGACTGCGTCGTCGGAGCGTCGCGGCGGGCAGCGACCGGCGCGACGCCTTTCTCTTCGGTGCCGCCTGCCTCGCCTTCGGCCTGAGTCTGGGGACGCACCTGTCCAACCTGGCCCTGGTGCCGGCCCTTGCGGTATACGTCTTTCTCTCCCGCCGGGGGGTGGGCCTCTCGCGGCGGCCGTTCCTGGTCGGTGGCGGGTTGTTCCTGCTGGCCGCTTGTCAGTTCGTCTGGCTGCCGCTGCGGGCCTCCACCCTCAACGACGAGCTCATGCTCCGCTACACCCCCAGTGACCTGCGGGGTGTCTTCGACTACATGTTCAACGTCTTCCACGAGGACCGGTTCGCCTTCTCCCTGACGGAGGCGCCGGGAAGGATCGCTGTCTACGCCGATCTTGTCGGTCACAACTTCGGTCTCTGGGGCGTCGGGCTCGCCCTCATCGGCATGTCGGATATGTTCCACCGCTGCCGGCGGGTCCTCTGCCTGTTCGCCCTCGCCTACCTGGCGGAGATCGCCTACTTCACGCAGTACAACGTGACCGACATCGCCGTCTTCTTCATCCCCGCGCACCTGATATTCGCCGTCTTCATCGCCTTCGGCGTGCGCTGGCTCGGCGAGCGGTCGTTGCGGCTGGTGGCCCGTCTGCAGGTGGGGAAGGCGCTGGCTCTCGGCTGCTTGGGGCTTCTTCTCGTCCTGCCGGTCGCGCATCCGCTCTTCTCCAACTGGGAGGCGAACCAGCACTCCGGCGACACCACCGTCAAGGACTTCTACGGCCACGTGTTCCCCGTCCTGCCCCGGGACAGCCTGCTCCTGGGCAAGCCCGGCGTCCCCGGCTTCGACCTCTTCCACTTCCCGCTGGTCTACGGCTGGCGTCCCGACGTCGCCGTCCCCCAGATCGAGAGCCCTGCCGCCCTTACCGCGGATGCCCTGGGCGAGAGGCCCTTGTATGCGACCGCCGGCCCTGCCGTCCTCAGATCGGAGCATGCGCTGGAGAAGGACTCCCCGCTCCTCAGAGACCTCTGGTACGTCCCCGTGTTGGCGGCGCCCTCCCTGTATGTCTCATGGCTGGGAGGACACCCGCTCACCCTCTACGAGGCGCGACGCGAGCCGCCGCCTTTCCTGGTCCAGACGGCCACGCCTCAGCATCAGGTGGGGCGGGTCATGGACGGCGTTGAGATCATCGGCTTCGACCTCGACCGTACGGAGGTCGCCGCCGGCGGCACCCTCCACATTACCCTGTACTGGCGGCTCCTGAAGGCGCCGGTGCTGAACTACTACCGGGTATCCACAATCCTTGGGGACGGCCGCTTCCGGGAGACCCACACCCTGGGCTTCGGCCTGATCAGCCGCTATCAGCACGAGCGGCGGCTTCCGCCGGAAACGGTCATCGTCGAGGACTACGACCTCGTCGTCATGTCCAGCCTCCCCACGGGAGAGCGCACGCTGCGTTTGGCGACCTGCGACTTCGGCGCCCTCGGCGCAAGAACCGAGGAATGGCTGGAGCTGGCCGAGATCCGGGTGGTCGACTAACCCGGAGACCCCTCTCGCGCCTTTTCTGACGAATTTCGGCCTCATCGACTTGCCTTTAGCCGTCACAGCGGGTACACTTCCCCCTGCTGCGGCTGTGGGGAGACCACGGCCGTGTTCTGGTGGGCTCCGCACCCGTCAAGAGGTCAAACCGCATGGATCAATTCATCCAGCAGGTCGCCACGGGTCTTTCCACGGGCAGCCTGTACGCAATCCTCGCCCTTGCCATCGTCCTCATCTATCGCGCCACCAGCGTCGTCAACTTCGCCCAGGGCGAAATGGCGATGGTTACGACCTTCATTGCCTGGTCATATATCAACTGGGAGTTTCCCTACTGGGGCGCCTTCGTCCTCACCCTCCTGGTCGCCTTCCTCTTGGGCGCCCTGATCGAGCTCACCATCATGCGCCCGGTGGAGAACGCGCCGCCGCTGAACTCCATAATCATCACCCTGGGCCTCTTCACCCTTCTCGGCAGCGTTGCCCTGCGCATATGGCAGGGTCAGCCGAAAGCCTTTCCCACTCCCGAAATCTTCTCCGGAGGGCCGCTTACGCTGGGCCCCGCCGTCATAAGCCGTCCCAACGTCGGCGTCTTCTGCATGGCGATACTCGTAATGATCGCCATATACTTCCTGTTCAGTCGCACCAAAATCGGTCTGGCCATGCGGGCGGCCGCCCAGAACCGGGTCGCCAGCGAGCTAGTGGGGATTCGCGTCGGTCGCATGCTTGCCTTGGGCTGGGGCCTCTCGGCGATGGTCGGCGCCGCTGCCGGCATGCTCCTTGCCCCCACCATCTTCCTATCGCCCAGCATGATGCAGGGGGTGCTGCTCTTTGCCCTCGCCGCCGCCGTGCTGGGCGGGCTGGACAGTCCCGTGGGGGCGATCGTCGGCGGGATGACGCTGGGGGTCGTCCAGAACCTGGCGGGCACCTACATCGACTCCAAGATCGACATCACCGTCGCGTTCGTTGTCATAATAGCCGTGTTGCTCGTACGCCCAAAGGGAATCTTCGGCAAGCAGACGATGGAGAGGGTATAGATTGCGCGACGTTCTCCTCAGCCGACGGTTCATCCTCCTGACGCTCGCTCTGGTATTCCTGGCGGTCTTCCCTTACCTCCATACCTTTCCCTTCTTCAGTTCCTTCATCGACCCCTACCGCACCTTCCAGGGCATGCGTTTCGGGCTCTGGCTCATCATCCTCATGGGTCTGAACCTCCTCATCGGCTACAGCGGCCAGATCTCACTGGGGCACGCGGCGTTCGTGGCGATCGGCGCCTACATCGCCGCCATACTGATGCACGACTACAGCTTCCCGGTCTTCGCCGCCGTCATCGTCGGTGGTCTCCTTACCGGCTGTATCGGGTTCCTCATCGGTATCCCTGCCCTACGCCTCTCCGGCCCCTACCTGGCCATCGCTACCCTCGCCGTGGTCATCGTCCTCCCCCAGATCCTCAAGCATGATCTGATAGACAGCTGGACCGGCGGTGTCATGGGCATCTCCCTCGACCTGCCCCATGTCCCCGGCTCCCTCAAGGACCGAGCCAGCGATGACCAATGGCTCTACTACGTCTGCATGGTCCCCGCCATCATCATGACCACCATGGCCTGGAGCATCACCCGCAGCCGCATCGGCCGCGCCTTCATCGCCATTCGCGACTCCGAGATCGGCGCCCAGCAGATGGGCGTCAACGTCTCGCTCTACAAGATGACAGCCTTTGGCCTCTCCGCTCTCTACGCCGGGACAGGTGGCGCCCTCTACGTCTACACCCTGGCCTACCTCGGCCCGGCGGAGTTCGACATCAACCTCTCCCTCACCATGCTGGTGATTATAGTCCTGGGAGGGCTCGGCTCCATCGCCGGCACCATCTACGCCGCCATCATCATGACCATGCGCATCGACCTCACCGACTGGATAGCCGGCATCATACCCTTCGGTGAAAGAATGGGGATCGACACCATGCGGGGCGCTCTCTTTGGACTGCTCCTCATCCTTTCCATGATCTTCACGCCCAAGGGCGTTGCCGGGAACATCGAGAAAGCGAAGCAGGAACGCCACGGGGAGAAGCTCCTAGAGCTGATCACCCGACCGTTTTCGCGCTCTCGACCAAAAAGGGACGGCGGCTAAGGGCACACCCTCCTCAACCCTGGTATACTCTGGACTTGGGAAGCGCCTTTCGGGGGAGGGCC
>DAOUEO010000200.1:0-6363 GCA_034430455.1 Dehalococcoidia bacterium
AGCGCCAGCATAATGACGACGCCCACGGCCGCGAAGACGATCTGCCGCGTCACCGGGTGGGAGAGCGCCGCCCCCGCGCTCTCGTAGCTGGGCAGGCTGCCGCTGTATATCAGCACAAGCCCGTAGGCGACCAGCGCCAGGCTGGCCAGGAAGAGCACGAAGTCGAAGTTGCGCAGTCGGCGTACGTACATCGGTCCTCAGCGGTTGAAGTAATAGTCCAGGATGCGGCCGCCCACGGGCGCCGCGTTCTTCGCCCCGTTTCCCTGCTGCAGGAACACCACCACCGCCACCTCGGGATTCTCCGCCGGCGCGAAGCCCGTGAACCAGGCGTGGCTCTCGTACGTGCCCCCGCCCAGATCGGGCCCGAACTCCGCCGTCCCCGTCTTGCCGCCGATGCTCACCCCGCTGACGGCGGCCGTCTTCGCCGTGCCCCAGGACGCCGCCTGGCGCATCCCCTCCCGCAGCAGCGCCAGATTGCCGTCGCTGACGCCCAACTGCCGCGCCACCGTTGGCTTGAAGGGTGCGATCACCCGTCCGCTGGCGTCGATGATATCCCGCACCACCCGCGGCACCATCACGTTGCCCCCGTTGGCGACCGCGGCCGTCACCAGCAGCATCTGTAGCGGCGTCGTCGCCACGTAGCCCTGTCCGATGCTGAAGTTATAGGTGTCGCCGATAGTCCACGGCTCGCCCAGCTCCTCCTCCTTCCACTGCGGGTCGGGTATCACCCCCGCCGCCTCCCCCGGCAGGTCGATGCCGGTGAGGGCGCCCAGCCCGAAGCGCCGCGCGTACTCCGCCAGCTTCGTCGCCCCCAGCCCCCGGAACAGCTCCACCCCGTCCTGGTAGTAGCCGCCGCCGAGGTAGTAGAAGTAGACGTCGGAGGACATCGCCACCCCGCCGTAGAAGTCCAGCGTCCCCAGCGCCGACCAGTCCTTGAAGACGTAGACGATGTTGGGGTCGTACTCGTTCTTGACGGAGATCGAGCCGTAGCTGGTGATCGTCGTGCCGGCGTTCGCCACCCCCTCCTGGAGCGCGCCCGACGCCGTAACCTGCTTGAACGTGCTGCCGGGCGGGTAGATCTCCGAGATGCAGTGGTCTACCAGCGGCTTGCTGGGGTCGTCCAGCAGCGCGTTCCACTGCTCCTCGCTGATGTCCGTGAAGATGTTGTCGTCGAAGCCGGGCAGCGACACCATGGCCAGTATCTCCCCCGTGCGCACGTCCATGACCATGGCGGCCGCGTTCAGGGAGTTGCCCATCGCCTGCTGCAGGAACTCCGTCGTCTTCTCCTGCAGATCCATGTCCAGGGAGAGGATGAGGCTGTTGCCGGGCCGTGCGGGCTCCGAGGCCAGCGTCTGGATCTCCCTTCCCGCCGCGTTCACTTCCACCTCCCTCCGGCCGGGGGTGCCCCGCAGCACCGATTCATACTGCGCCTCGATCCCCGCCTTCCCCACCTGATCGTTCATCTGGTAGCCCTTCGCTTTCAGCTCCTCGTACTCGTAGTCCGCCACCTGCCCCACGTAGCCCAGGATGTGGCCGAAGATCGGCTGGCCGCCGTAGCGCCGGACCGGCTCCACTATCACCTTGACGCCGGGCAGCCCCTGCTCCATCTCCCGCAGAGTGAACGCCGTCTCCGGCTCCAACCCCGACTTTACGATCACCGGCGTGAAGGGGTCGTTGCTCCCTCTGCGCTCCTCGACCTTCCTGGCGATCTCGGCGCTGGGCACCCCGACGAGGGCCTCCAGTTGGGGCAGCACCTGTGGTTCCTTCTCTCGAGGGAGGTCGGCGGGGACTATCCCCACCGAGAAGCGGGGGGTGTTCTCAACCAGGGGAATGCCGTTGCGGTCGAAGATCAGCCCGCGCGAGGGCATCACCGGCACCACGCGCAGGCGGTTGTTCTCCGCGCGCTCCTGATAGGCCTCGCCCTCGAACACCTGGAGTCGCATGAGCTGGAGCGTGAGGACGGCGAACAGCGCCAGCACAAGGAGACGGAAGTAGAAGAACTTACCCTTCAGCGTCTCCGTCTCGCTCGTCTCTTCCCGCTTCTGTGAGCGCCAGCGCCTTTGCTGCTGTTGGAAGAGCCGCATCCTCACTCCCCGATCTGGGCACGGAATACCCGCTCAGCCTCTCAATAGCTACGGAAGCTACGGACTCTTCGGGTAGCCGTGCTCCTCCACCACACCAACCAGTACAGCGGTGGCGTGAAGAGAACGTTGACGATAGCCGCGGGCAGGGTGACCCTCAGAAAGCCTCCCCACCACTGGACGCTCTCACCCATCACCCGCAAGATTACCAGAAAGACCGTCTCATAGACCATACTGGAGACCAGCACCAGCAAGACCGCCAGCAGGAAATCGCTCTGCGTCAGACGGGCCTCCCGCAGCTCCGCCAGCAGCACCACCGGCGCCGCCGCCAGCAGCGCGACCCCTACCGGCTGGCTGCTGAAGAGACCCAGGCACAGGGCGCCCAGGGGCACCACCACCATCCCTTCCCTCTGCCCCCTCACCACCGTCCAGGAGACCACCAGCACCAGGACCAGGTTCGGATACACCCCCAGGATAGGGAAAGAGGACAGCGCCGACCCCTGCAAGAGCGCCGCCGCCAGCAGCAGCGGCGCCGCCAGATAGTACCTCATGGCGTCTCCAGCTCCAGGGGGGCGAAGCTCGTCATCACCAGCAGCGTCTCCAGGCGGGCCAGGCTGGCCAGCGGCTCCACCGACACCTTCTTGAACAGCTCCTGGGGTGTGCTCTGGACCGCCGTAACCCGCCCGATCACCAGCCCCGCCGGATAGTGCCCGCCGATCGCCGAGGTGATCACCATGTCCCCCTCCTTCACCACCGCCCCCTGGGCGACGAACTCGATCGAGAGCTGGCGGCTGTAGCTCCCCGACACCACCCCCTGCGCCCGCGACTCCTGCACCATCGCCGAGACCGCGCTGTTGGGGTCGGTAATGAGGGTGACCCAGGCGTAGTCGTCGTGGACGCTGGTCACGGTGCCGACCAGGCTGTTGCCTTCCGTGACCACCACCATCCCCTCGCGCACGCCGTCCCGCTTCCCCCGGTCGATGGCGACGACATCCTTCAGATTGCTCGGGTCCTTCGCCAGCACGTTTGCCGCCAGGAACTCCTGATCGGGGAAAGCCTCCTCGACCTGGAGCAGATCCTCCATCTGCTGCAGCTTGATCTCGCTCTCCCGCAATCGCGCCACCTCATCCTGGAGCCTCTCGTTCTCCGTCCGCAGGTCCCTGTTCTCGTCCGAGAGATCGTTCAGCTCCGTCAGGTGCGACAGCCACTCCGCGACCGGGTCGGTGGCGTTGCGCAGCCCCCGTTGCAGTGGCGACACGACGTTGAAGAGGCCGTTCTCCAGCGGGTCGAGGACGCCCAACGCGGACACCGCGATGAGCAGGAGACCGGCAACGGCCACCCCCGCCGTCCACACGGTGACCCGGGAGTTCAAGGCGGCACCTCCCTTGCGCTCACAGTGCTGCCTAGAGTAGGGCAGTGGGGGGAAACTCGCAAGCGGGCGGCGGTCGCAGTCAATAGCTCATACCCAGTGGGTGGCCCTTGCATGCCTGCCGACTGAAGTCTGCAGCACCTTGTCCCGAATCCAAGAGCTGCGGGTCTATGGTCATCGACAGAATATGCTTGCACAGCCCTGGGGGAGTCCAGAGGCGGCTTGCCCCCTCTGGCGGGGTTCAAGGGGTGTCCCCTTGAATCAAATTACATATCTGGATGGGAGGGTGGGAAGAACCACCCATCTCAAGAATGTGCTGTACTAAACAGTTCATGACCATCAACCCGCAGGATCGTCTGAACAACTCTGACCCGCCGATTGCAAACCAGGAATGCGGACACGAGATCAAGCCGATCGGGGCTGAGAGCCCTAGCGCGGAGGCTTCCGCGCCGCCAGGTTCGCCTGCACCTTGGCCAGCAAAATCGTCTCCTCCAGCACCTCACCGGTGCCGCGGACGACGCAGCTCAGAGGGTCCTCGGCAACGTAGACCGGAAACTTCGTGTCCTGGGCGAGCCGCCTGTCCAGCCCGCTCAGCAGCGCGCCGCCTCCCGCCAGCGCGATCCCCCGGTACATCAGGTCGGATACCAGCTCCGGCGGCGTGATCTCGATGGTCGACCGCACGGCGTCCACGATGGCGCCTATCGACCCCGACAGGGCGTCGCGGACCTCCACCGTGCTCACCTCCACCGATTTCGGCAGCCCCGTCGCCAGGTCGCGGCCGCGCAGGACCACCGTGCTCTCCTCGTCCAGAGGGAAGGCGGAGCCCGCCTCGATCTTGATGTCCTCCGCCGTGCGCTCGCCGATGAGCAGGTTGTGCACCTGGCGGGCGTAAGCCATGATCTCCTGGTCCATCTCGTCGCCGGCCGTGCGCACGGAGGTGGCGACCACAATCCCCCCCAGCGCTATCACCGCCACCTCAGTCGTTCCCCCGCCGATGTCCACGATCATGCAGCCGTTGGGCTCCATAATCGGCAGCCCCGATCCGATAGCCGCCGCCATCGGCTCCTCTATCAGATAGCAGGCGCGGGCGCCGGCGTTGAGCGCGGCGTCGTGCACCGCCCGCTTCTCCACCTCCGTCACCCCGCTGGGGATGCCGATCACCACCCGCGGCCGCGGGATGCCGAAGCCGAACCGCTCGTGCACCGACCGGATGAAATACTGGAGCATCCGCTCCGTCACCTGGAAGTCGGAGATGACGCCGTCGCGCATCGGCCGCACCGCCACGATGTTCGACGGCGTCCGCCCCACCATCCGCTTCGCCTCGGCGCCGATCGCCAGGATCTTCTTGCTCACCTTGTCGATGGCGACCACCGACGGCTCGTCGATGATGATGCCGCGGCCCTTGACCATGACCATGGTGTTGGCCGTGCCCAGGTCGATACCGATGTCGTGCGAGAAGATCCCCAGCAGGGACGAGATAGGGTTCAGCAACCAGCCTCTCCTTGCCGCGCGACCCCTGAGGGTCGCCCTAGATACGCGAACGGCATTATAACCTATCAAGCAGCTTGGGGAAAGGGGGTGAGGTGGGGGAAATCATTACGGCTTCGGAATGGGTCCGAAGCCTAATCAAAGCGGAAAACCGTTCCCTTCGAGGGTCGCCTGCCCTCAAGCGGCGCCGTGCCGCCGCAGCAGCGCCAGGAACTCCTCCTCCGACAGCGTCTTCGTCCCGTACTCCCGCGCCTTCGCGAGCTTGGAGCCCGGATCCGCCCCCGCCACCACGTAGTCTGTCTTCTTAGTGACGCTCGAGCCCGCGCTCCCTCCCAGCCTTCGCACCCGCTCCTCCGCCTCGCTGCGCGGGAAGCTCGCCAGCGTCCCCGTGATCACAAACTGCAGCCCCTGCAGCGGCCCCTCCGCCGGCGGCGCTGCCTCCGCCTCCAGCCGGACTCCCGCCCGGCGCAGCTTCTCGACCATCCGCCGGTTCGCCTTCGTCTGGAAGTAGGCGCGCACGCTCTCCGCGATCTTCGGTCCGACCGTGGGTATCGACTGCAGATCCTCCACGCTCGCCGCCGCCAGCGCGTCGAGGCTGGGGAAATGCTCGGCCAGCGCCTCCGCCGTCTCGCTCCCCACGTGCCGGATCCCCAGCGCGAAGACCACCCGCCCCAGCGGACGCTCCTTGCTGCCCTCGATGGCGTCCAGCGCGTTCTGCGCGCTCTTCTCCGCCATCCGTTCCAGCCCCACTAGTTGCTCTTTCGTCAGGTAGTAGAGATCGGCGGGGTCCTTCACCAGCCCTGCCTCCATCAGACTGGCGCCCGTCGACTCCCCGATCCCGTCGACATCCATCGCCCCCCGCGACACGAAGTGCTCGAGCTGGCGGAACGCCTGCGCCGGGCAGGCGACGTTCGAGCAGTAGCTCTTCGTCTCCCCCTCAGGCCGGTGGACCGGCGCGCCGCATTCCGGGCACTTCTTAGGCGTCTTGTACTTGCGCTTCCTGCCCGTCCGCAGGCTCAGCACCGGCCCCACCACCTGCGGGATCACCTCCCCCGCCCGCTGGATGATCACCGTATCCCCCTCGCGGATGTCCTTCCGCCGGATGTCGTCCTCGTTGTGCAGCGTCGCCAGCTTGACCGTCGCCCCCCCGACGCGCACCGGCTCCAGCACCGCGTAGGGGTTGAGGCTGCCCGTCCGCCCCACGTTCACCTCGATCTTCAGGAGCTTCGTCGTCGCTTGGACCGGCGGGAACTTGTAGGCGATCGCCCACCGCGGCTCGCGGCCCGCGACCCCCAGCCGGTCGTGCAGCTCGATGTCATCGATCTTCACCACCACGCCGTCGATCTCATACTCCAGGCTATCCCGCCTCTCCTGCCACTCCCTGCAGAGCCGGGCGGCCGCCTCGATGTCGGGGACGCGCGCGTT
>DAOUEO010000201.1:0-4651 GCA_034430455.1 Dehalococcoidia bacterium
GCCAGATGGCCGGGGGTCGTGATGTAGGAATCGGTTTCAGATTCCAGATAATCCAGGGGCGATTTGCCGTCCTTCTTCTCCGTGGCGGGGTCGGTGCCGGCGGCGACGAAGGCGAACACGGCATCGATGGTGGCGCCGGGGTCTGAATCGCTGCCGGACAACATGGGGAAGCCGCCGTCGGGATTCTGGAGGGTGCGGACGTAGCTCAGGGCCTTGTCTGCCGCCTCGGTCTGGGGGCTCGCCGCGCTCGCGAGGAGCGGGGCTCCCGCCACCACGGCGGCAAACGCCAAGACCAGGCATCCCACGTTTCGGAGCATGGGGAGTCCTTTCTTCGTGCGTCTAAAGGGAACAACTGGCTTCTAGCGCGGAAGACCCCCGGACGCCTGTCCGAGGGTCTGGTTCATGTGGCACCACTCATCGGTATCCGCCCCCTTTCAAGCGAAGGTGCTCGGAACGTACAGGGGCGGGTATCCTGGCTCGTCGGTCAGCGCCGACTTACAGTTGCGCGACAGCGCCGGACTCTCACCGGCTTCCCCCGGAACGACCCGGCCGTGGACTTCGGGTCACCCCTGTCGGCCCATATGGAGTTGATGTGGCCGCATTGTAGCAGCGGTCCCGGCCAGCGTCAACCCCCAACGCTCCTTCCGCTCCCTGACAAGGATGGCTTCACCCCCACCGGATCGCAGGACGAAGGGCCACCGAGAACCGCCTTGACTTTAAAGGTTGAGCATAGCAGTATGCGGCGAGACCACGCCCGCCGCTGATGGCAAGGCATCGTCAGAGAGAGAGGACAAAGTGGAAAAGACTAATGACCGACGACAGACGGAGACAAAGCGGCTCTCCAGGCGGGCGCTTCTAAAGTCTACGGTGGCGGCTGCCGCAGCGCTCGGCTTGGCTGCCTGCGGAGGAGAGGAAGAGACGCCTAGCCAAGAGGGGTCAACCACGACCCTAACGCCGCCCTCGCTCCCTACTGCCACCGGACAGAAGTCCATCGCCTCCGGCGCAATCATCGTCGTGCTCGACTCACTCCGCGCCGACCATGTGGGCTGTTACGGCAACGACTGGATCCGCACGCCCGCCATGGATGCCCTGGCCCGTGAGAGCATCGTCTTCACTCGCGCCTTCCCCGAATCGCTGCCGACGATCCCCATGCGCCTAGCCCTGCACACCGGCCTGCGCAGTTGGCCCTTTCTTCAGTGGGAACGGATGAAGGGCGGCCCGGCTCTTTGGGCCGGCTGGGAGCCCATCCCGGAGGATAGAATCACGCTGTCCGAGATTCTGGTAAAGCAGGGCTTTCAGACCGGCTTTGTCACCGACACCTATCACTACTTCACGCCAGCCATGAACTTCCACCGCGGCTTCAAGCAGTTCCTGTGGGTGCGCGGCCAAGAAGGAGACCCCTACCGCTCGACCCTCGGGGTGCGAAGCGAGGACGTGGATGCGGTATTCAACCCCGATGTCCCTGAAGACCGGGAGGGCCTGAAATACTTTCATGGCACCTATGTTGCATCCCATCTCGCCAATCAAGCAGGGCGAAGCAAGGAAGAGGACTATCAGGCGCCGCGCGTCTTTCTTGAGGCCATGAACTGGCTGGAGGAGAACAAGCAGGCTGAAAGGTTCCTACTCCTGGTCGACTCATTCGACCCCCACGAGCCCTGGGACCCACCCCAGGAGTACGTCGACCGCTATGACCCCGGCTACAAGGGGCAAGAGATCATCACCCCGGTCTACGGCCCGAGCGACTATCTATCCGAGGCCGAGCTGAAGCACATGCGCGCCCGCTACGCCGGCGAGGTGACTCTCGTCGACAAGTGGTTGGGCGTGTTCCTGGAGCATGCCCGCGATCTGGGCCTGCTCGACAAAGCGCTCCTCATCGTCACCTCTGACCACGGCCACCAGCTAGGCGAACACGGTCTTACGGGCAAGGTGCCGCAAAGCCTCTGCCACGAACTCGTAGACGTCCCCCTGTTCGTCCGCCACCCCGACGGCGTGGGCGCCGGCACGCGGGTAGAGGTCTTAGCCCAGCACCACGATATCCTGCCCACCGTCCTCAACACCGTCGCTGTGCCGCCCGAGGTCCCTCTGCCTGGCATCGACCTCCTGGAGCTGGCAGCGGGCCGCATCCCGCCTCGCGATCACGTCTCCTGTGGCCTCAACGACTACTCCTGGTGCCGCGACCAGCGCTATACGTACATGACCAGGAACGATGGCAGCGATGCGCAGCTCTTCGACATGACCAGCGACCCGCTTCAGGAGCATAACTTGGCCGCTGAGGAGAAAGGTGTGGCAGAGGAGATGCACAAGAAGCTCCTAGCCGACGCCGGTGGGGCGCTCTCCGCCTAGGCACCTCCCTGCTGGAGCGCCCGTCCCACCAGCGGCTTGGATTGCGCTCGCACTCCCGCGAGGCTTGACCAAGTCCCCCACTGCTGGCATCCTGAGATCGATCCAGGTTCAACCGGCCGGTCGCCGCCCTCATTCGATTCAGTGGCTTGGAGGAGGTAGTTCTAATGATCGTTTCTAGCTATTGGCCCAGCCAGGCCCCCTACGAAGAGATCGCTCTTCCGGAGCTGGCTCTGCGCGCCGCCGAGCAATTCCCCGACAAGCCTGCCCTCATAGGCGCCGACGGGACGACACGCACCTATGGGCGCGTATGGAGCGACGCCCGCAAGATAGCGCGTCTCCTTCAAGACAACGGCGTCGAAAAGGGGGACAAGGTAGGCATCTTCTCGCCCAACCACGTCGAGTACGCGGCCGTCTTCTACGGCATCCTGCTCGCCGGCGCTACAGTCACCACCCTCAACCCCCTCTATACAGCGCACGAGATCGAGAACCAGCTTGCCGACGCGGAGGCGGTCGCCCTGTTCGTCTTCTCTCCCATGGCCGCCCCCGTCGAGGAGGCCCGCAAGAACCTCCCCCTGCTGCGCGCGGTCTTCTCCCTCGACCAGCTGCCGGAGCTGTTGGGCGGCGTGTCCGAGGAGTACCGGCCGGTCCAGATCAACCCCCGCGAGGACCTGGCCGTTCTTCCCTACTCCAGCGGCACCACGGGTCTTCCCAAGGGGGTCATGCTTACCCATTACAACATCGTCTGCAACGTCAAGCAGGGGATCTCGACGAGGTTCCTGTCCCCTGACATTGTTGGCCTGTGGCTACTTCCCCTCTTCCACATCTACGGCATGACGGTGCTGATGAGCAGCGGCCTCGTCTACGGCGGCACCGGTATCGTCATGATGCGGTTCGACCTCGAGCAGATGCTCCACCTCATCGAGAAGCACCGCATCACCGACCTCTACCTCGTCCCGCCGGCTATACTGGCCATGGTGAACGCGCCCAACCTGGAGAGCTTCGACACCTCATCCCTGCGGCTCATATCCTCCGGCGCCGCGCCCCTCCCCCTGGAGGTGGGTGAGCGCGCCAAGGCGATGTTCAAGTGCATTGTCACCCAGGGCTACGGGATGACGGAGACCAGCCCCACAATCAACACCAACCCGTTCGAGCGCATCAAGCTGGAGTCATCCGGGCCCCCCTTCCCGGACACGATCGAGAAGGTCGTGAGCCTGGACACGGGCGAGGAGCTGCCGCTCGGCGAGGTCGGGGAGCTGATGGTGAAGGGCCCCCAGGTGATGAAGGGCTACTGGAAGAACCCCGAGGAGACCGCCGATTGCCTCAGCGAGGACGGCTGGCTGCGCACCGGCGACATCGCCCGCTTCGACGAGGACGGCTACGTCTATCTGGTCGACCGCAAGAAGGAGATGATCAAGTATAAGGGCTTCCAGGTGGCCCCCGCCGAGCTGGAGGCGCTGCTGCACGAGCATCCGGGCGTCCTCGACGCCGCGGTCATCCCCAAGCCCGACGCGGCGGGCGGCGAGCTCCCCAAGGCCTGTGTCGTGCGGCGGCCGGGAGTCGAGGTCACGCCCGAGGAGATCATGGCGTTCGTGGCCGAGCGGGTGGCGCCCTACAAGAAGATCCGCGACGTGGAGTTCCTGGAGTCGATCCCTAAGACCCTGTCGGGCAAGATATTGCGCCGCGATCTGATCCAGAGGGAGCGCGAGAAGGCGCAGCAGTAGGCCCTCTTCGGCAGCTCACTCGGTAGCTGGTCGGGTATCGATGCAGTGGCCCGTGCGCGTGGGCGGCGTCGGCGTTGTCGCCATAACATGGGCGTCTTTCTTCCCACCCACCCGCCCTAGGGATGTTGTAAGGAATCTGGGGGACACCCCCAGACCCCCGCCAGAGGGGGGATACTCCCCCTCTGGACTCCCCCAGGGCTGCGAAAAGCCGTCTTGTCGATAACCATCGACCCGCAGGATCGTCCCAGGGGTCTTTCCACCACCTATGAACCGGTAGGCCCTCTTCGGCCGGACGAGGGAGAATAAAGAAGAGGCGGGAGCTAACCCGCCTCTTCTCGTATTCGTATTCTCCTAGTGGTTTCGCTTGCCTAGCGCGGCCGCCTCAGCATCACCGATCCGCTGAGCAGGAGCAGACCCGCCAATCCCAGGGCGAGGGCCAGCGGCTGTGAGCCGCCGGCTCCGGACTCCGCTCCACTGCCCGTCGCGGGCGCGACCAGATCTGCTGCTGGAGCGACTACCGGTGCTGGCGGAGCTACCGGTGGTGCGACCGGCGGCGGGACGTAGGGCGTCGCTCCAGTCGTCGCTGT
>DAOUEO010000202.1:0-11910 GCA_034430455.1 Dehalococcoidia bacterium
CGCCTCCCACATCCGGCGCATCTCCCCCGGCGGGCCCGGCACGGCGATAAGGATGCGGCCGTCGCGCTCCACCCACCAGCCGGGGGCCGTGCCGCGGGGGTTGGGGATCGCCCGCGCCGAGGGGATGAGCGTCGCCTGCTTGACGTTGCGCTCCGGCATCTTGATGCCACGCTGGGCGAAGCGGTCGCGCAGCGCCTGCTCCAGCGCCGGGTCCACCGTCATCTCCTCGCCCAGCGTGGCGGCGATCGCCTCGCGCGTCAGGTCGTCCTCCGTGGGGCCGAGGCCGCCGGTGGCGATTATCAGCTCGCTGCGCTCCCAGGCGCGGGCCAGCGCCTCGCTCAGGCGGCCCAGGTTGTCGCCGACCTGCGATATCCAGTAGAGGTCGATGCCCAGCGCCGGCAGGCGGGCGGCGATGTAGGAGGAGTTTGTGTCCGTGATCTCGCCCAGCAGGATCTCGGTGCCGACGGCGATTATCTCTGCCTTCATCCTTGCTCCCTGATGGCGCGGACTCGCCGGTATTCTACTGCTTTTCGGCGACCAGGATGAGCCGGCCCGATGGGTCGCGCCGCAGCCGGGGGACGATGTCGAAGCGGTCGGCCCGGGCGCAGAATTCGAGGTCGTGCGCGAAGCCGAGGGCGATCAGGACGCGGCCGTGCTCGGACTGGCGAAAGGCGGCGAGGGCGTCGCCCCGGCAGGCGCGATAGAGGCGGCGGGCGATTAGCGCGCCGTCCGTCAGCTCGAGGCCGGCGTCCTCTTCGAGTGCCCTGTCGGCCAGCGCGCCGGCGGCAACGACGTCCTCCAGGCTGAGGCGTTTGCCCCGCGAGAGGCCGGCGCAGACAAGGGCGGCGTCCAGCCGGCGCGCCCCCGCCTCCCCGAGAAGCGTCCGCGTGACGGCGGCGGCGTTGGTGATCGCCCCCACCAGCACCAGCGGCGACATCGCCAGCCGTTGCAGGGCGCGCGTGCCGTTCGTCGTCGAGAGGATGATGCGCCATCTCTTGACGTCCAGGGCCGCGAACTCGCTGGGGGAGTTGCCGTAGTCGAAGCCGCGCGGTGCCAGCCCGTTCTCCTCCCCGGCGAGGACGTAGCGCCCCGGCTCCCGGCGGGCCATGCGGCGGGCGGCCGCCGGACTCTCGGCGACGGCGATCTCCCCGGCGCCACCCGCGAGGAGGGTGACGGCGGAGGTGCTGGCCCGCAGCACGTCGATCATGACGCAGACGTTCGCCTCCGGGTGGGGCAGGAGGCGGGGCAGAAAGGCGACGTCGAGCTTCATCCCGTTACCTGTACCCCCAGAGGCGGCGTCGTGTCAAGCGTGGCGTTCGCCTTGACTTGGCCCCCCGCCGACGATACCATCATCCTGACCCCAGCGGCCCCTTTCTATAGATGCGTTGAGGTGAGGCGTGGGCTTCTTCGACAAGCTTGAGCGGGCTGCCCGGCGCAACGGCAGCCTTCTCTGCGTCGGCCTCGACCCAGACCCGGCGCAGATGCCCGTCTCCGACGTCGCCGCCTTCAACCGCGCGATCATCGAGGCGACGGCGGAGCTTGTCTGCGCCTACAAGCCGAACCTCGCCTTCTACGAGGCCCTGGGCGAGAGGGGGCTGGCCGCCCTGCGCGACACCCTCGCCGCGATACCGCCGGACATCCCCGTCATCGCCGACGGCAAGCGCAACGACATCGGCAACACCGCCAAAGCGTACGCCCGCGCCCTCTTCGACGAGCTGGGCGTCGATGCCGCCACCGTCAACCCCTATCTCGGCGGCGACGCCGTCGAGCCCTTCCTGGAGCGGGAGGAGAAGGCGGCGTTCATCCTCTGCCGCACCTCTAACCCCGGCGCCCGCGACCTGCAGGACCTGCCGGTGACGGCGCCCGGCGGCGGGGAGGCGCGCCCCCTCTTCGAGATAGTGGCGGAGATGGCCCGCCGCTGGAACAGCCGCGGCAACGTCGGTCTCGTCGTGGGCGCCACCTACCCCGAGGAGCTGGGGCGCGTGCGCCGGCTCTGTCCGGAGATGACCTTCCTGGTGCCCGGCGTCGGCGCCCAGGGGGGAGACGTCGCGGCGGTGATGCGCAACGGCCTCGATAGGGACGGCCGCGGCCTGATCATCAACGTCTCGCGGCAGGTCCTCTACGCCTCGCGGGAGAAGGACTTCGCCGTTGCGGCTGCCGGGGCCGCGCGGCGGCTGAGGGACGAGATCGCGCGAGAGCGGGAACGGGCGTCGGCGGAGTCCTGACAATGCCCCTGGAGCTTCGCCTCGGTGATGTGGTGCGCCTGCGCAAGCCCCACCCCTGCGGCAGCTACGAGTGGCGGGTCGTGCGTCTGGGGGCGGACATCGGCATACGCTGTCAGAAATGCAACCATCGCATTCTCATGGAGCGGCGTGAGTTCGAGAAGCGGCTGAAAGGATTCGTCTCCCGCGGCGAAGCCCCCGACCCCGCCCTCGAGCGCCTGCTCTTCGGGGAGGAGGAAGAGGAGGCCTGATCCTCCGGTGAAGACGTATGGCAGAGGCTCCGGCGCGCAGGATCGATCTCTGGCACCTCATGGGGGGGAAGGCCCTCCTCCAGAAGGAGGGGTTCCGCCGTCTCCTCCTTACGCGCGTCCTTGCCCAATTGGGGCAGAACGCCATCTTCTATGCCCTGTTCGTGCTGGTGGCGCAGAAGACGAACGCCAGCATATTCACCGGCGTGCTCGTCATCGCCTTCGCGATCCCTTCCGCCACCCTGGGGCCCCTCTCCGGCGTCATCGTCGACCGCCTCTCCCGCGGATGGCTGCTGGTGGTCATGAACGGGCTGCGGGTGCTCATGTGCCTGGCGCTGGTGGCGTCGGACCAGAGCGTCTGGATCCTCTATGTCTTCTCGCTGCTGCTCTCAGCCTCGATGCAGTTCGTCGGGCCGGCGGAGTCGGCGGCGCTCCCCCAGGTCGTCGAGCAGGAGGAGTTGACGGACGCCAACTCCCTGTTCAACCTGGGCGGTCTCGTCGGCCAGGTGGGAGGGATGGCGATACTCGCCCCCATCTTCCTGAAGACGGTCGGCGCGAGCCCCCTGTTCGTCCTGGCGGGGGGGCTGTTTGCCGCCGCCGCCGTAATGATCGCCACCGTGCCCAGGCTGGGCGCCGCCTACGCTCCCCGTTACCCTTCCGGCGCCAGCGTGAGGATCCAGTTCGCGCGGGCCTGGCGCGCCCTCCGCGGCGACGACCAGGCCTACATGGCCCTGATAATGGCCGTGGTCGGCAGCGCCTCTCTCCTGGTGGGCATCACGCTGCTGCCCCGCTACGGCAAGAGCATCCTCGGCGTCTCCACGGAGAACCTCATCTTCGTGTTCTCGCCGGCGGCTATCGGCATCTTCCTGGGGCTGCGGTTCGTGGGCCGGCTGGAGCGATCTCTGGGGAAGGGACACACGGTGAGCCTGGGCTTCGCCCTCCTCACCCTGTCGCTGCTCTCGTTCGGCCTGGTCGGCAAGCTGGGCGCTTTCGTGGCGCACCAGAACACGCTCAACCTGTTCGACCCCGGCCCGTTCGACGAGCGCAGCGGACGGATCATCGTGACCTTGGTGGTGGCGGCCGTGGCCGGGTTCGCCTACTCCCTGATCGGCGTTGCCAGCCGCGCCCTGATCAACGAGCGCATCGCCGGGGAGATGCAGGGCCGCGTCTTCGCCGCCCTGACTGTCCTCTCCAACCTGGCGTCCATCGTCCCTTTGCTGCTGGCGGGCGGTCTCGCGGACTGGCTGGGGGTGCAGCCGGTGCTGGTGGCCGTTGCCGCGCTCATGGCGCTGTTCGTCATCTGGACAGCACGGCGGGTCAGGTACGCCTCTCCCGGAGGCGCCTATGGTTGAGGAAGGCGTGATGGGAATCGCGGAGCCGCAGGAGCGGGAGCGGGCGTCGGTGCTGGCCAACCGCCGTTTCCTCGTCCTCTGGTTGGCGCAGCTTCTCTCCCAGATCGGGCAGAACGCCATCCTCTTCACCCTGCTCGTCCTCGTGCTCAACAAGACCAACTCCACCACCGATACCAGTATCCTCGTGCTCTCCTACGTTGTGCCGTCGGTGCTCTTTGGGATGGTGGCCGGCGTCCTCGTGGACCGCTGGCGCAAGCGCAACGTCCTCATCGCCACCAATGCCGTCCGCTGCGGTGCCGCCATCGCCTTCTTCCTTGGCAGCGATCATGTCTGGCTGCTCTACGTGATCAACCTGGGGTTCTCCACCGTCGGTCAGTTCTTCACGACTGCCGAGGTCTCCACCGTCCCCTTCGTCGTGCCCAGGCGGCAGCTCATCGCCGCCAACAGCCTCGTCAGCCTGGCCTGGACGATGAGCCAGTTCGTAGGGATGGTCTTCCTCGCCCCCGTCTTCCTGAAGACGTACGGTTCGGACGCCCTCTTCGTGACGATGGCCGTACTGTTCCTCATCGCCGCCGTCCTCACCCGCCTGCTGCCGCAGATCGAGAAGGACGGCGATCTCGACGCTGCCCAGCAGGAGACCTTCCTCAAGGCGGCGCCGGCTGAGCTCAAACAGGCGCTGCGGCTTCTCCACGCCGACCGCGCCTCCGGCCTGGCGATGGCGCAGCTCACGCTCAGCAGCTCGCTCGTGCTCCTCTTCGCCGTGCTGGTGCCCCGCTTCATGCGGGAGGTCCTGGAGATCCGCGCCGACGACGCCGTCTTTGTCTTCGCCCCCACCGGCATCGGCGCCTTGCTGGGGCTGCGCCTTCTCCCCTGGCTGGCGGGAAAGATCGGGAAGGACCGCCTGGTTGCCTTTGGCCTCACGGGGCTCGCCCTCTGCCTGCTGGGGATGGGGTTTGTCGAGAGCATCGCCGACCTGCTGGGGCGGACGGAGTCTCTCAACCCCTTCGGCCCGGAGAGGCTGGGCGGGCTCTCCGTCCTCGTCGCCCTGGCGATGTTCTTCGCTGGGCCGCTGGGGCTGTCCTACGCGATGGTCAATGCCCCCGCCCAGACGGTGCTCCACGAGCGGGCCCCGCCGGAGATGCGGGGGCGCGTCTTCGGCGCCCAGCTTGCCCTGGCGAGCCTCGTCGCCATAATACCCCTCTTGTTGGTGGGCGCCGTGGTCGATCTTTATGGTGTGAGCCTTGTGCTCCTGATGATTGCGGCGGTGGTGGCGGTGGCGGCGGCCGTAAGCGTCCTCCTGACCAGGAGCGGGGAGGGCTCGGTGGTCGGGGGCCAGGGCGTGGCGCGGGTGGACGCGCCGGCTCTGACGCGGCTGGGCAATAAGCGCCCACGCGACGCCGGCGCCGGTTCAATTGACAGCGAAAGAGGGGTAAGATAGACTTGAATCTGGAGCGTCCGCCCATGAGCTGGAGGTGGTGGCATGATTGAGATGAGCATCGAAAGCATCCGCGTCAGCCTCGTGAACTATCAGCGGGTGGTCATCCTCAAGGAGAAGGGGATGGAGCGATACCTGCCGATCTGGATCGGGCCGGCGGAGGCCGATGCCATCGCCGTGCGGCTACAGGAGGTGGCGGTGGCGCGGCCCCTTACCCACGACCTGCTGCGTTCCGTGATCGACGCCCTGGGCGCCCGGATCAGCAGCATCATCGTCAACGACCTCGCCAATGACACCTTCTACGCCCGCGTCCTGCTCGATGTCGACGGCCGGTCGATAGAGATCGACTCCCGCCCCAGCGACGCCATCGCCCTGGCGGTGCGGGCGGAGGTGCCCATCTACGCCGAGGAGACGGTGCTGGACAAGGCGGGCGTGGTCCTGGACGGCGAGAAGGCGATGGACAAGAATACCGTCGACCCGGAGGAGCTGGAGAAGATGTCCGCCTTCCGCGAGTTCATCGAGAGCCTCGACCTCGACGACTTCGAGAAGCACAAGCCGCCGTCATCGGGCTAGGCGCGCCGTCGCCGCTTCCGAGCTTGACGTGAGGGGCATCGCAAGATGCCCTTCAGTGTTACTCCCGCCGGGCCCTCGTTCCCACAGGCCCGTAACGAGCGCCGCCGAGCAGCCGTTTCTCAATATGATGCTTGACATATTTCTGGGGGGCTGCTATAGTCTCCCCACATCCGAATAGCGACAACGGCTGCGAACAGGACTAGTAAGCCGCAAAGCGAGGTTCTCCGCCCACCGGCGGAACGCAGAGAGCCAGGACAGGTGAAAGCTGGCACCGGCGCGGCGCGCTGAATGGACCTGGGAGCCGCAGGCCGAACTCCACCGCGGTGGACGGTAGGCCTTGCCGGAGGGGCACCGTTATCAGAGCCCAGGGTATCTTCCCCGACCGGGAACGTACCTGACGAGAGATGTCCCGATTGTGTTCCCAAAGGCGGCCGGACGGGACAAGTAGGGTGGCACCGCGAGAAGACCTCTCGCCCTTACGGGTGAGGGGTTTTTTGTTTGGCGAGATTGCCCTCGTCGTTGCCCAGGTCAACACAGAGCGAAAGGAGAAAGCATGGACACCAAATTCTTGCTGCCGGAGAAAGAGCTGCCGACGCGCTGGTACAACATCCAGGCCGACCTGCCGGAGCCGCTGCCGCCCGTCCTCCATCCGGGGACGAAGCAGCCCGTCGGCCCCCAGGACCTCGCGCCGCTCTTCCCGATGGCCCTGATCCAGCAGGAAGTGAGCACGGAGCGCTACATCGACATACCGGAGGAGGTGCGGGAGATCTACAAGCTGTGGCGCCCCACCCCCCTCTACCGGGCGCACCGCCTGGAGAAGGCGCTGGGCACCCCGGCGAAGATCTACTACAAGTACGAGGGGGTCAGCCCCGCCGGCTCCCACAAGCCGAACACCGCCGTCGCCCAGGCCTACTATAACAAGCAGGAAGGCGTGAAGCGCCTGACCACCGAGACCGGCGCCGGCCAGTGGGGGAGCGCCCTCGCCATGGGCTGCAACTTCTTCGGCATGGAGCTGAAGGTCTACATGGTGAAGGTCAGCTACTTCCAGAAGCCCTACCGCCGCTCCCTCATAGAGACGTGGGGGGCGAGCGTCGTGCCCAGCCCCAGCCCCGACACGAACGCGGGACGCTCCATCCTGGCCGAGGACCCGGAGTCGACGGGAAGCCTGGGTATGGCCATCAGCGAGGCGGTGGAGGACTGTGTGCAGCGTGAGGACACCAAGTACTCGCTGGGCAGCGTCCTCAACCACGTCCTCCTCCACCAGACGGTGGTCGGCGAGGAGGCCCTGAAGCAGATGGAGATGGCGGGGGATTACCCGGACATCGTCATCGGCTGCGTCGGCGGCGGCTCCAACTACGCCGGCGCCGCCCTGCCGTTTGTCCGCGAGCGGCTCACCAAGGGCAAGAAGACGCGCTTCATCGCCACCGAGCCCGAGGCCTGCCCTACCATGACCCGCGGCCCCGATCTGTACGACTTCGGCGACACGTCGGGCATGACGCCGCTGGTGAAGATGTTCACCCTCGGCCACACCTTCGTGCCGCCGGCCATCCACGCCGGAGGGCTGCGCTATCACGGCATGGCGCCGATAGTCTGCGAGCTGCAGCGCCTGGGTATAGTGGAGGCCAGGGCCTACCACCAGAACTCGGTCTTCGAGGCGGCGGTCCAGTTCGCGCGGACGGAGGGGATCATCCCGGCGCCGGAGCCGGCCCACGCCATCCGCGCCGTCATCGACGAGGCGCTGGTCTGCAAGCAGTCGGGTGAATCTAAGGTCATCCTGCTCGCCCTCAGCGGCCACGGCCACTTCGACATGGGCGCCTACGACAAGTACTTCGCCCACGAGCTGGAGGACTTCGCCTTCCCTGAAGAGAAGATGAAGGAGGCGCTGACGCATCTGCCCCAGGTCTAGACGGCAGGCGCAGGCCAAAGACACGACCAAGTTAGCGACGATGGAGAAGCGATGAAACGAAAGCGTATCCTTACCGGCGACCGCCCCACGGGCGACCTTCACCTGGGCCACTACGTCGGCTCCCTGGCGAACCGCGTGCGGCTCCAGGACGAGTACGAGTGCTTCTTCATCATCGCCGACTATCATGCCCTGACAACGGCCTATGACCGCTCGGCGGAGGTGCAGGGGAACGTCCGCGGGCTGGTGCTAGACTACCTCAGCGTGGGCATCGACCCCGAGAGGAGCACCATCTTCCTCCAGTCGCTGGTGCCGGAGATACCGGAGCTGTACATGCTCTTCTCCATGCTGGTCAGCGTCCCCCGCCTCCAGCGGATGCCGGCGCTGAAGGAAATCATGCGCGACCTCAAGCTGGAGACGGCCACCCTGGGGCTGCTGGAGTACCCCGTGCTCCAGGCGGCGGACATCCTCTGCGTGCGCGGCGAGGTCGTGCCGGTGGGGAAAGACCAGGTCTCCCACGTCGAGCTGACGCGGGAGGTGGCGCGGCGCTTCAACGACCTCTACCGTCCCGTCTTTCCGGAGCCGGAGGCGCTGGTCGGCGACGTGCCGACGCTTCCCGGAACCGATGGCAAGGCGAAGATGAGCAAATCCGTGGGCAACGCCATCTACCTCTCCGACGGTGCGGAGACGGTGCGGCGCAAGGTGATGAGCATGTACACCGACCCGACACGCATCCACGCCACCGACCCCGGCCACGTGCGCGGCAATCCCGTCTTCACCTACCACGACGCCTTCAACAGCGATGAAGCGGAGGTGGCGGCTCTGAAGCGCCGCTACCGCCAGGGCCGCGTGGGCGACGTGGAGGTGAAGCAGCGGCTCATCGGCGTCCTCGACGCCTTCCTGGAGCCGATCCGGGAGCGCCGCGCCCGCTACGAGGCACGACCGGGGCTGACGGAGGAGATCGTCGAGGCGGGGAGCCGTCGGGCGCGTCAGGAGGCGCGGGAGACGCTGCGCCTGGCCCGCGAGGCGATGGGGCTCACCTACCTGCGATGATGGTTTGCCAGGGCGATGAGAGATAGAGGTTACTATGTACGTGCCCAGCCTTGATGAGGCCAAGCGGCTGGCCGCCCAGGGCAACCTGGTGCCGGTGTACCGCGAGGTGGCGGCGGACCTGGAGACGCCCGTCTCCGCCTACCTCAAGGTGGCCCGGGGCGGGCATTCCTTTCTCTTGGAGAGTGTTGAGGGCGGCGAACGACTCGCCCGTTACAGCTTCATTGGGACGGAACCCTACCGAGTGCTGCGTACGGAGCCGATCGCCGCCCTCGATCAAACCGACCCCCTGCTGGCGATCGAGGACGAGCTGCGGCGGTTTCGCGTCGTCTCCCTGCCGGGGCTGCCCCGCTTCCACGGCGGCGCCGTGGGCTACCTCTCCTACGAGGTGGTGCGCCATTTCGAGCCGCGCGTCCCGGCGGCCTCCCGCGACCCGTTGGGGCTGCCGGAGGCGGTCTTCATGTTCACCGATACCCTCCTCGTCTTCGACCACCTCCACCACAACATCAAGGTGGTGACCCACGTCCGCCTCGACGGCGACATCGAGTCCGCCTACCGGCAGGCGCTCTGGCGCATCGACGAGCTGGTGGCGCGGCTGGAGAAGCCCCTGACCGCCCTGCCCTATGAGGAGATGGCGTCGCCCTGCGGCCGGAAGCCGCGCATCGCCTCCAACATGACGAGGGAGGAGTTCATGGCCAAGGTGGAGCGGGCCAAGGAGTACATCGAGGCCGGCGACATCATCCAGGCGGTCATCTCCCAGCGCTTCCAGCGCCCCACGAGCGCCCATCCCTTCGCCGTCTACCGCGCCCTGCGCACCGTCAACCCCTCGCCCTACATGTACTTCCTGGAGCTGGGCGACTGCCACATCGTCGGCGCCTCGCCCGAGCTCCTCGTGCGGGTGGAGGACGGCGTCGTCGCGACGCACCCCATCGCCGGGACGCGGCCGCGCGGTCGCGATCCGGAGGAGGACCGGGCGCTGGAGGAAGAGCTGCGCGGCGACGAAAAGGAGAAGGCCGAGCACATCATGCTCCTCGACCTGGGGCGCAACGACATCGGGCGGGTAAGCGAGCCGGGCACGGTGCAGGTGAGCCAGTTCATGGACGTGGAGCGCTACTCCCACGTCATGCACCTCGTGTCGCACGTGAGCGGCCGCCTGCGCGCGAAGATGACCCCCTACGACGCCCTCCGCGCCTGCTTTCCGGCGGGCACCGTCTCCGGCGCGCCCAAGATCCGCGCCATGGAGATCATCGCCGAGCTGGAGCCGGAGCAGCGGGGGCCCTACGCCGGGGCCGTCGGCTACTTCGACCTCTCCGGCAATCTGGACACCGCGATCACCATCCGGACGATCGTCATGAAGGACGGCGTCGCCCACGTCCAGGCGGGCGGCGGCATCGTCTTCGACAGCCAGCCGCAGCGGGAGTACCAGGAGTCGGTGAACAAGGCCCAGGCGCTCATGCGGGCCATCGAGCGGGCGGAGGCGACAACCGCCGCTGCCCCCAAGGGGAGCCTGGGCTACTAGCGCGACTACGTCGGGCGAGCCTGTCTTGCCCTAGGTGAATGTAGAGGAGGGCTTTAGCCCTCCACAACGCCCGCTTGAGGGGGCCTCACAGCCTGTCGAAAGGGGGAGTGCAGAGGGGGAATCCCCCTCTGCCGGGGGTTCCAGGGGGTGTCCCCTTGAACCTCCAAAACACCCCTGGGGCGGGTGGGTGGGAAGAACAACGCCCATGTTACGGTGACCACGCCGACGCCTCCCACGCGCACGGGGGCGTCGGATCGACAGCGGAGCAGCCGCGCCCATGGTGGGGGTGAGGAGGTCCCAGGGCGCTGAAGAACTCACAGGAGCGGGGGTACAGGGGGCCTGGGGGGTGTCCCTCCAGATTTGGAAGACCAGGCCGCGAGCCGTCCTTCCGCGGAAGGACGTGCGACGTGGCCGAGGCGCGGAATCGCTGAGATGCTTCTACTGATCGATAACTACGACAGCTTCACCTTCAACCTCTACCAGTACCTCTGCGAGCTGGGGGCCGACCTCCGCGTCGTCCGCAACGATAAGACCACGGTGTCAGAGATAGAGGCCATGTCGCCCGAGCGCATCGTCATCTCGCCGGGGCCCTGCACGCCCAAGGAGGCGGGCATCAGCGTCGAGGTCGTGCGCCACTTCACGGGCAAGCTGCCCATCCTGGGCGTCTGCCTGGGGCACCAGGCCATCGGCGAGGCGTTCGGCGCGGTCGTCGCCGGCGCGGGCGAGATCAAGCACGGCAAGATGTCGACGATCCATCACGACGGGAAGGGCGTCCTGCGCGGCCTGCCCAACCCCTTCGACGCCATCCGCTACCACTCGCTGTCCATCCAGGAGGAGGGCCTGCCCGACTGCCTGGAGGTGAGCGCCCGCAGCGAGTCGGGCGTCATCATGGGGGTGCGCCACCGCGAGCATCTGGTGGAGGGCGTGCAGTTCCACCCTGAGAGCGTGATGACACTGGTGGGCAAGGACGTACTCCGCAACTTCCTGGCTATGACATACTGACATATTGACATCATGACATACATATGGCATACTACCCTCACGTTAGTGTGAGGAGGCCGACGTGAAGAAACTGATGGTCTATCTGAGCGACGATGTGCACGAGGACCTGCGACTCCTCGCTTTCCAGAAGCGCACGTCGATGGCGGCGCTCGTCCGCTACGCCCTGGACAAGACGTTTGAGGACGAGTTGGACATAATCGCCGGCGAGCGGGCGCTGGAGGAGTACGCTGCCGATCCGACCCAGGCGGTTACCCTGGACAAGTATATGGAAAGACGGGGCATTGTCCTATCGAGTGGAGCTGAGCCCGCGCGCAGAGCGCGATCTCGAAAGGTTGCCGAAAGTCCAGGCCGCGCGTATCGCGCAGGCGCTGGCGCGTCTAAAGGATGACCCACGGCCGCGAGGGAGCCGCAAGCTGCGAGGCAGGGTCGCCCCGCTCTGGCGACTGCGCGTTGGCGACTTCCGGGCGCTCTACTCGGTGTCCGACCGGGCGCGGCTGGTCGTCGTCGTGGCGGTGGCCCGCCGCCGCGAAGACACCTACAACGTGTAAGGAGGCCTGAACGGGTCGTCAGAATCGCTTGATATAGTCCTGGGGGAGTCCAGAGGGG
>DAOUEO010000203.1:0-7693 GCA_034430455.1 Dehalococcoidia bacterium
GTGACAGCTAGAGCCGGCGAACAACCCCCAGCCCGCGACTGTCTCCAGCCGTGCGGCGGGTCTAGTTGAAGCCTGCCTGACCGCCTAAGTGCGTCCCATAGGGGGAGTGCAGAGAGCCTGTCCGCCTTTGGCGGAGGGAGTATCCCCCTCTGGCGGGGGATTCAGGGGGTGTCCCCCTGAATCCTATCGACTTTCCTAGGGCGGGTGGGTGGGAAGGACAACGTCTATGTTCTGGCGATCACGCCGACGCCCCCCATGCGCACGGAGTGTCGCATCGCCGCCCGACCGGCAGGCACACCGTATCTCGAGGGTTAGCTGCGGGCTTATGGTCATTGCCAGAGTAGTTCGCCACAGCCTGGGGGGAGTCCAGAGGGCGAGTAGCCCCCTCTGGCGGGGGATTCAGGGGGTGTCCCCCTGAAACAAACTACATATCTGGGTGGGAGGGTGGGAAGAACCACCCATCTCAGATGGGGCTGTCTCTCTGCCTAGCGCTTGTAGTCGAGGAGCGAGACCTGCGTCTCGCTGGGCAGCGACGAGCGGGTGAGGGAGAGGCGCGGTTGCGGCTCCACGGGAGGCACCCCCATCTCCCGCAGAAAGCGCTCCGCGGCCTCCAGCTTGGCGGTCGTCGCCGGGGTGCCATAGTTCATGGGGATTACGAGCTTTGGCTCCAGGAGACTCACAGTCTCGGCGGCGGCCGTGGCGTCGAGGGTCCCGTCGCCTCCCACCGGGATCAGCAGCAAGTCCACCCCGCTCATCTCCTCCGCCTGCTCCGAAGTGGGGACCTGACTCAGCCGCCCCAGATGACAGATGCGCAGATTCTCCGCCTCGATGACATAGGCGGCGTTCTTCGCCTCCGTGCTCCCCTGACCCTTATCGCGGCGGGTGGATATGCCGGTGATGAGCACGCCCGCCCGCTCGTACTCCCCCGGCCCCCATACCACCAGCGGCGAGCCGACAACCCCCGCCAGATAGCTATGATCGGCGTGGCTGGAGCTTACCGTGACGATGTCCGCCTGAGGCCGGCCGATGGAGTAGCCCGTGCTCTTCGGGCAGGGGTCGGTTACAATTGCCGCCTCCCGGCTGCGGAAGCGAAAGCAGGAATGTCCCAGCCAGATCAGCTCCATCGCCCGCAGTATAGCACGAGGCCCTTCACCCGGCCAGCTACTTGACTGCTCTCCGCCAAGGGGGAGTCCAGAGGGGGATGTTCCCCCTCTGGCGGGGTTCAAGGGGTGTCCCCTTGGAATCTACTGTAATACTTCCCTGGGCGGGAGGGTGGGCAAGAAGACGCCCATGTTCCGGCGACCGCGCCGACGCCACCCATCGTGCCCAACGCCCCCCAACGACACCCTGAGACGAAACGCAGACCGCGAACGGCGCTCACCCCTTTGGTGCCCAGACGCCTCCGATGATATAATAAAGTCGTCTGCAACTATGGTAAGAGAGGTGATACCCTCCAACCTCCCGCGTTTAGGGCAACCTACTATGCTGACGGAAAGAACGTCCCAGATCCTCGTCCACATCATCGGCGAATATGTGGAAACCGCCCAACCGGTCGGCTCCGAGACCATGGTGCGCAAGTACCGCCTGCCCATCTCCGCCGCTACCGTTCGCAACGAGATGGCGAGGTTGGAAGAAGAGGGCTACATCAGCCATCCTCACACCTCCGCCGGCCGCATCCCCTCCGACAAGGGCTACCGCTACTACGTGGAGAGCCTCATGGAAGAGGAGGAGCCGTCCGAGGACGAGAAGCGGGCCATCGGGCGGCGCTTCTTCCGTGTCGCCCAGAGAGCGGATAGCGGGCTGGACCCCCTGGAGGAGTGGGTCCGTCTGGCCGCCGCCGTCATCGCTGAGAGCCTGCGGAACGCCGTCGTAGCCACCGTCCCGCGGCCGCCCCAGTGCCGCCTGCAGCACCTGGAGATCGTCTCCCTCGACCAGGGCCGCGCCCTCCTCATCGTCGTCTTCCTGGGGGCCCACGTCAGGCAGCGGCAGATAAGCCTCCCCGAGCCCGCCGACCAGGAGCAGCTCGCCGCCCTCGCCGGGCGCTTGAGCGACATCTACGGCGGGCTCACCCCGGCCCAGGTCCGCGCCGACCAGACGCCGCTTTCCCCCATGGAAAGGCACATACCCGACCTCGTGGTCGAGCTCATGGCCGTCGAGGAGCAGTCCCTGTTTGATGAAGCCTACCTGGGCGGGATGCTTCACATCTTCAACCAGCCCGAGTTCTCCCAGATGGACGTCGCCCTCGAGATGCTGGCCGTCCTCCAGGAGGGCAATCTCCCCAAAGCGATCCCATTTGACAGCCTCCCCGGTGAGGGCGTGCTCGTCGTCATCGGCGGGGAGAACCGCCAGGACCCCCTGCGCCGCTGCAGCGTCGTCCTCACCCGCTACGGGACCCCCGGCGCGGCCACCGGCGCCCTCGCCGTCCTGGGGCCGACCCGCATGCGCTACTCGCGCGTAATCCCCGCCGTCCGCTACCTCTCCTCGCTGATGGGAGAGCGGGTGGCGCAGTTGTGTTAGCCAGAATTGGAAGGGAAGCCAGAGGAAAGGATGTCCGAGCAAGAACAAGACAAAGACCATCCACCCCCAGTCGACAAGCGCAGCTCCAGCGGCCGCAAGAAGGACATTGATTCGCCGCCGCCCGCCGCTGACACAGAGAACGTCGAAGCCCTGAGGGCCGGCCTCGAAGAAGAGAAAAAGAAAGCCGAGACCTACCTCGCCAACTGGCAGCGGGCCGCCGCCGACTTCCAGAACTACAAGCGCCGCACCGAGCAGGAGCGGGACGAGATCGGCCGCCTGTCCAACGCCGCCCTCGTCATCAACGTCCTGCCCATCCTCGACGACCTGGAGCGCGCCCTCACCAGCGTCGACGCCCATCTCGCCGGCCTCACCTGGGTCGACGGCATATGGCTCATCTACCGCAAGCTGCAGGCCGTCCTGGAGGCGAGCGGCGTCAAGCAGATAAAGACAGAGGGCCAGGAGTTCGACCCCCGCTATCACGAGGCCGTCATGACCGGCGAGGGCGAGGAGGGCAAAGTCGTCTCCGAGGTCCAGAGGGGCTACATGCTCGGCGACCGCGTCCTGCGCCCGGCCATGGTCGTCGTCGGCCGCGGCAAGAAAGAAGAAGAAGAGAACCCGTAGGGGCGGATGGCATCCGCCCATCCTGTAGGGTCGGGGCTCCGTACCCGACCCGCGCCCGTGGTGGATACTGGATACAGCCCCCAGAAATGGGGGAGTCCAGAGGGGTTCTCCCCTCTGGCGGGGGTTGCAGGGGGTGTCCCCCTGCCGCATCCAGAATTCCCTCCCTGGGAGGGAGGGTGGGAAGCCCCCTCGTCGTCTAGCAGACAAACGGCAAGCGACCTCTAGCTGCCGAACAAGACATAGTCAGTTCTTACGTATCTCCTGAATCGGAGGAGCACATCATGGCGAAAGTAATCGGAATCGACCTCGGAACCACCAATAGCTGCGTCGGCGTAATCGAGGCTGGCGAGCCCATCGTCGTCCCTAACACCGAGGGTGGGCGCATCACCCCCTCCGTCGTCGCCGTCAGCAAGTCGGGCGAGCGCCTCGTCGGCACAGTCGCCAAGCGCCAGGCCATCACCAACCCCGACAACACCGTCTACTCCATCAAGCGCCTCATGGGCCGCCGCTTCGACGACCCCGAGGTCGAGCGCGACAAGACCCTCCTCTCCTACAAGATCGCGAAGGCCTCCAACGGCGACGCCCACGTCACCATGGGCGGCAAGGACTACTCCCCCGCCGAGATATCGGCCATGATCCTCCAGAAGCTCCGCTCCGACGCCGAGGCCTACCTGGGCGAGCCCGTGACCGAGGCCGTCATCACCGTCCCCGCCTACTTCAACGACAGCCAGCGCCAGGCCACCAAGGACGCCGGCAAGATCGCCGGCCTCGAAGTCCTGCGCATCATCAACGAGCCCACCGCCGCCTCCCTCGCCTACGGCCTCGACAAGAAGGCGGAGGAGACCATCGCCGTCTACGACCTCGGCGGCGGCACCTTCGACATCTCCATCCTCGAGCTCGGCGAAGGCACCTTCCAGGTCAAGTCCACCAGCGGCAACACCCACCTCGGCGGCGACGACTTCGACCAGCGCGTCATCGACTGGCTGTGCGACGAATTCAAGCGCGACCAGGGGATCGACCTCAAGCAGGACCGCATGGCCCTCCAGCGCCTCAAGGAGGCGGCGGAGAAGGCCAAGTGCGAGCTCTCCACCGTCATGCAGACGGAGATCAACCTCCCCTTCATCACCGCCGACGCCTCCGGTCCCAAGCACATGAACATCACCCTCGCCCGCTCCAAGCTCGAGCAACTGGTGCACGACCTCGTCGAGAGCACCCTCGGCCCCTGCAACCAGGCCCTCTCCGACGCCGCCATCGCCGCCGCTCAGATCGACGAGGTCGTCCTCGTGGGCGGCCAGACCCGCATGCCCCTCGTCCAGGAAATGGTGCGCCAGTTCTTCGGCAAGGAGGCCCACAAGGGCGTCAACCCCGACGAGGTGGTGGCCGTCGGCGCGGCCATCCAGGCCGGCGTCCTCAAGGGCGAGGTCCATGACGTTCTCCTCTTGGACGTGACGCCCCTCACGCTCGGCATCGAGACCCTGGGCGGCGTGATGACACCCCTCATCTCCCGCAACACCACCATACCCACCAGCAAGAGCCAGACCTTCAGCACCGCGGCCGATAGCCAGCCCAGCGTCGAGATCCACGTCCTTCAGGGCGAGCGCGCCATGGCCGCCGACAGCAAGTCGCTGGGGCGCTTCATGCTCGACGGCATCCTCCCCGCGCCGCGCGGCATGCCCCAGATCGACGTGGCCTTCGACATCGACGCCAACGGCATCCTCAACGTCTCCGCCCGCGACAAGGCCACCGGCAAGGAGCAGAAGATCACCATCACCGCCGGCTCCGGCCTCAGCAAGGACGAGGTTGAGAAACTCCAGAAGGAGGCCGAGCTCCATGCCGAGGAGGACCGCCGCCGCCGCGAGGAGATCGAGACCCGCAACGTCGCCGACAGCCTCGCCTACAGCGCCGACAAGATCCTCCGCGAGCAGGGCGACAAAGTCCCCGCCGACCTCAAGGGCGAGGTCGAGGGCAAGGTCGCGGCCCTGCGCAGCACCCTCCAGTCGGGGACTGTCGACCAGATTCAGAGCGCCCTGACGGAGCTATCGGAGTCGCTGCAGAAGATAGGCGCCGCGGCCTACGGCCAGGCGGGCCCCGAGATGGCGCCGCCGGGTGCTGAGGGCGAGGGCGGCGAGCCGTCCGCTCCCCCCGAAGAGGGCACCGTCGAAGGCGAATTCCGCGAGGTCTAACACACCCCCCGTAGGGTCGGGGCTCTGTCCGCCCTCCTGGGACGGACCTTCAGTCGCTCCCGCGAATCTACGCGGCGCGTCGGAACGCCCGCATCCGCATGAACAGGATCAGCCCCGCCCCAACGGAGGCCGCGCCGGTGAACGCGAGGGCAACGGCGGCGAATGCAGGCCATGACATGTCACCGGCCGATGGCGCGCCGCCCGTGCTCGGAGCCCCCACCCAGGGCGCAGCGCCGGTAGCCGGATCCGCCATCTCGGGGCATGCTGACCCTTCCGCCAGTGCTGCGAAGTACCGTGCACCAGCGAAGGGGCGGTCCCATTTCGGCTGATCCGCATTGTAGGCAGCGAGAAAGACCGTTCCCTCCGGCGCACAAAGCGCAAGCGCGCAGGCGCGGGCTGGGAGGCGCGTAGTCAGCGTGAAGGTGCCGTCGGAAGCGACCGCGCTCGTCCCGGCCGAGCCGATCGGGGAAGAAGCACCATAGGGTATCATCGCTATCTCCACCCGAACGTCGGTGGGGAATCGAGAGCCCCGAAACGTGACCTCGCCGTCGCATTCGCCCGATGTGGGCTCGACGGACAGCAGCGGTTCGGTTCCCGGCGCGTACCAACAGGTGAGATAGTCACGCACCCAGTTGACGCTATTCCTGGCCAACAGCACATTGTCCGAGTCGTAGGCAAAGACTTCGACGTTCACCACGACGCGTTCAAGGGTAGAGTCAGAGGGCGGTGGAAACGCCATGCTCGTTTCGGATGAGGCCAGCTCAGTGTCGAACTGCCGCCTCTCCTCGCGGAAGATCAGCCGGCGGACCTGTTCGCAGGTCGTGGAGTAGCTCACCATACCCCACGTGCTGTAGGAAGCGGCGCCGGGCAGTGGGTCCCAGCGGATCTCGTCGCCCTCAATGCGCATCTGAAGAGGCGGATGGACAACCAGCACCGCCGTTCGCTCTGCCTCCTGCACGTGGCTGCCGTTCGCATCGGGGCGTGTGGTTAGAGTCAGTTCTTGGACCTGGGGCTCATCAGCGGTCGGCGGTGCGGTTATGACGGGCGTTGTCCCCGACATGCCATTAATGGTAACCCGCGTACGGAAAGGCCCGCACGGCGGCGGCGGCGGGGCGGTCGGATCACCGATGTACGTTGAGATCACCAGCCTTGTCTCTCCCTCTATCTGCACGTTGTCGAAAAACATGTTCACCGGCGTGCCGGCGACATCGGCCTCGAAGCGGATGATGTGCGGGCCCGGCGCGATATCGCGCAGATACGATGGCATTAGGTTTGGATCGAGGGGCGCGGTATTGAGGTCGGCGTCGAAGTCGAACCGCTGGCCGCAACTGCCGTCGGGCTTGGGTATCGTTGAGAACCCGCTGATCCAGCCAACATAGGTGCCGTCGGGGATGTCATCCGCGGCGGCAACTGTCCCGCCCAGCGGCGTCAACGTACGAACCCGCGCAAGCGGCTCACCGTTGGGAATGTCTATCGTTGTGATGATGTCGGGGTGACTCAAGGGTGCGTCGTCAGTAGTCACAACCGACACTTCGGGCGAGAAGTCCTCGACAGCCGCGCTCTCCAGTCCGCGACCTCCTGTCCCCAGGGCGATGAGCGTGATCGCGATCAGAACGAGAATCCTTGCTGACATACTGCCCTCCTTCATCGACAGGGCCGGCGACAACCCTGTCGCGCGGCGTCATGCTCACTGTACACGGCATAGTCCGCTTGTCAAACTCCTGATGAGTCACGATCGGATTATTCTTTGGCTTCCCGCGATGGCCAGGCGTCACGGTCGATCTCATGACCTCAGTCTGACCGAGAACCGTCCGACATGCTTGACGCTTCTCCTACGCGTTCCTTGCGCTTTCCCTACGATGCCGCGAGTCTCAGAGGGCATCCCTCTGAAACGGATGCCTTACTAGGGCGGGCGGGTGGGAGAGCCTGCCCGCCGCAGGCGGGAACTACGCCTATGTTGCGCCGACCACGCCTACGACGCCCACTCGCGCAGGACCGCGCACCGAGAGGGTCCCGTAGAGCCGGACAGCGTCCGCACGCTGTGCCCCCTCCCCCTTTACAGCGTCGACCACATGTTCTACAATAGCCTGGACTGCGACGCCGCGACCTGACCGCCGCCGCCCGCGCCCGCCGACGGTCAATCAACCCGGAACGCGGTTCCCGGACTCGCCGAAAAAAAGAAAACCGCAAACAACAACAATCAAGACGGCGAAGCGCGACCAGGCCCGTGCCTCGCAGCGGCGCCGCCCACCACCTGCCATGAACCGAGAGCTGCCCTGGCCCGCCAAGCTCCTCTACGCCTCCGGCTCCCTGGGCGGCAACGTCATCTCCCG
This sequence comes from Dehalococcoidia bacterium, assembly GCA_034430455.1. Taxonomy (GTDB): domain Bacteria; phylum Chloroflexota; class Dehalococcoidia; order DSTF01; family JALHUB01; genus DAOUEO01. The sequence goes on from DAOUEO010000203.1 coordinate 7,655, forward strand.
CAGCAAAGACCTCTGGCTCATCTACTTCTTCGCCCCGCC
>DAOUEO010000204.1:0-8479 GCA_034430455.1 Dehalococcoidia bacterium
GTCATCCCTTCTACACGGCGATGAACCGGCGGCTGGTGAAGCTGTGCGAGCTGCGGCCCTGGCAGCGGGTGGTCGACCTGGGCTGCGGCACCGGCGCCGTCACCGAGCTCATCCTCGAGGAGATGCGGCCGGACAAAGGCGAGGTGGTGGGGGTAGACCCTTCTCCCTGCGCCCTGGAGGTGGCGCGGCGCGACCTCCAGGAGAGATGGGGCGCGGTCGTCAAGCTCATGGCCGGTCAGGCCGAGAACCTGTCGCGGCTGGCAAAGCGGGCGGCGGACACGGTGGTCTTCTGCAACGCCATCCATCTGATCGAGGACAAGCGCCGCGTCCTGCGGGAGATATCGGAGAGCCTCCACGATCGGGGCGTCTTTGCCTTCAATAGCGCCTTCTTCGAGGGGGCGCAGCCGGCGGACACGTTCCCATTCTACACGGCCTGGATCCGCCATGCCCTCCACATCTTCAAGGACGAGTATCCGGACGTCCGGCGGGAAAAAGAGGGAAGGGCGCAGGCCCGCATTCAGCTAACCCCAGACGAGTATGAGCAGATCTTGAGGGAGGAGGGCTTCGCGCTGAAGCACCTGGAGCTCTGTCCGGCGGAGATGCCGCTGGAGGGGTTCGAGGATATCAGCCGCTATGACCTGTTCGCCCTCGGTGCCCTGCCGGGTGTGCCGCTGGCGGTGGCGGTGGACTGCCTCGTGCGGGGTTGCCGGGAGGCGTTCAGCGACCTCAACCTCACGAGCGTCACCCGCAACTGGCTCCAGGTCGTGGCCGTCAAGGCTTAGCAGTCCGCCTGACCCCTCTACCAGAGAGAAATCGATTGGGCGTCACCGATACGGGTGACGCCCAGCCTTTCTTGCGCCCCGGGCTGCTCGTCTAGATGATCGGTTTGACGATGATCGCCTGGTCGCGCTCGGGGCCGACGGAGACGAGCGCGACGGGGCAGCCGATGAGCGTCTCCAGTCGCTTCACGTAGTCGCGGGCGTGTGGGGGGAGGTCCTCGAAGCGGCGGACGTCTGTGGTAGGCTCCTTCCAGCCCGGCATCTCCTCGTAGATCGTCTCGCAGCGCTGGAGCTGGCGGATGCTGGGGGGGAAGTTCTCCACCGGCGTGCCGTCGATGTGGTAGGTGGTGCAGACCTTGAGGCTGGGGAAGGTGTCCAGCACATCGAGACGGGTGATGACCGCCGCCGATACGGCGTTGAGGCGGGCCGTGTAGCGGGCGGCCACGGCGTCGAACCAGCCGCAGCGCCGCGGCCGGCCGGTGGTGGCGCCGTACTCCTGGCCCTTCTCACGCAGCTCCTCGCCCGTGGCGTCCATGAGCTCGGTGGGCATGGGGCCGTTGCCGACGCGCGTTAAGTAGGCCTTGTACACGGCGACGACGCGCGTGATCTGGGTGGGGCCGATGCCGATCCCCAGGCCGGCGCCGGCGGCCGTGGACGAGGGCACCGAGGACGTGACGTACTCGTAGGTGCCGCCGTCGAGGTCGAGCAGCGTGCCCTGCGCCCCCTCCAGCAGGATCGTCTCACCGCGGGCCAGCGCCTCCTGGACCATCACGGCGGTGTCGGTGACGAAGGGGGCCAGGCGGCGGCCGTACTCGCCGTACCTCTGGTAGACCTCATCGAAGGCGAGGGGCTCCAGGCCGTACAGCTTCGTGAGGACGGCGTTCTTGTAGGGGAGGACGAGGGAGAGGCGCTCGCGGAAGGCCTCGGGGTTGATGAGGTCGCCCATGCGGACGCCGATCCGGCCTACCTTGTCGACGAAGGCGGGGCCCACGCCGCGGAATGTCGTGCCGATGGCGGCGGGCCCGCGCAACTCCTCGTCGGCGCGGTCGATGAGGATGTGGTAGGGCATCGTGACGTGGGCGCGGTCGCTGACGTAGAGGTTCTTTACGCTGACGCCTTTCGATTGGAGATCCTCGATCTCTTCGAGCAGGACGGCGGGGTCGATGACGAGGCCGTTGCCGATGAGGCAGGTCTTGTCGGCGTAGAAGATGCCGGCGGGGACGAGGTGGAGACGGAACGTCCCCATATCGTTGACGACGGTGTGGCCGGCGTTGTTCCCCGCCGAATAGCGGGCGACGATGGTCGCGTTCTGGGCCAGGAGGTCGATGGTCCGGCCTTTTCCCTCGTCGCCCCACTGGCCGCCGATGACTACGAGCGCTGGCATAAGCTTGCCCCGACTAGGTCGGGGCCTGCCTCCTTCCTTGAGTCTGTGGGCACGCGGCTCCAGAGCTGACGCCCTCTCGAACCGTCGCAGAGTATAGCAGAGAGGGGCGAGAAAGGGAAGAGAGGCCGGGAGACGGGCGGATGTCTGGCTGCGCCACCCCCAGCTCCTTGAAGATGACCTTGCCCTGAACCAGCGCACAGCATTGACGGGAGGGCGCGGCTGTGGTAGCTTGCCAGGCGAGGACAATGCCAAGAATCCCCTTTCTTCCTCGGAACGAGCGCTTCTACGACCTCTTGCATGAGAGCGCCAGGAACCTCGCCGACGCCGCGGAGGCCCTCGTCGACCTCGTAGAGCACTACCAGAACGTGGAGATGAAGACCGGCCGGCTGACGGAGTTGGAGCACAACGGCGACACCATCACCCACAACATAGTGAACCTGCTGCACAAGACCTTCGTGACCCCCATCGAGCGCGAGGACATCGCCCTCCTGGCGGAACGGCTGGACGACGTCATGGACTACATTGAGGGGGCGAGCACGTCCCTGCGTCTCTACAAGATAACGGAGCCCAGCCCCTGCAGCCGTGAGATGGCGGATGTGGTGCGGATGATGGCGGTCAAGCTGGAGCAGGCGATCTCCCATCTCCGCAGCCACGGTAAGCTGCGGGAGATCCTGCCCTACTGTGTGGAGATCAACCGGCTGGAGAACGTGGCGGACGACCTCTTCCGCGAGGCTATCGCGGGGCTCTTTGACGACGAGAAGAGCGCGGCCGAGATCATCAAGTGGCGCGACATCTACGAGCAGCTCGAGCAGGCCACCGACCGCGCTGAGGACGTGGCCAACGTCCTGGAGGGCATTGTCCTGCGACATGCGTAGTTCTCTCGTTACGGCAGGCAGTGAGAAGGGGCTGAGGCCCCCTCTTTCATGTTCAGGCAGGAGTATGCGCTAGATTGGACTCCCAGCTGGCTATCGTAGTCTTCCTTGTGGCCATCGCCCTTACCTTCGACTTCCTCAACGGCATGAACGATGCCGCCAACTCCATCGCCACAATCGTATCGACCAGGGTGCTGACGCCCCTCCAGGCGGTGGCCTGGGCGGCCTTCTTCAACTTCGTCGCCGCCTTTTTCTTTCCGGTGCACGTGGCCACGACTATCGGGACGGGGATCATCCATACCGACATCGTCAATGAGCAGGTTGTCTTCGCCGCCCTCGTCGGTTCCATCGTCTGGGTGGCCCTGGCCACTTACAAGGGCCTGCCCGTCAGCGTGTCCCACGCTCTCGTCGGCGGCCTCGCGGGGGCGGCGCTTGCGAAGGCAGGCGCCGATGCGGTGGTTGCGGGCGGAATATGGAAGGTAGGCTTGTTCATCATTCTGGCGCCGATCATCGGCTTCCTGCTGGCCGTGCCTCTGATGGTGGGCGTACTTTGGCTGACGCGGCGGGCGACGCCTGCAACAGCGCACCGTTGGTTCCGGCGACTTCAGCTTCTCTCCGCCGCCGCCTTCAGCCTCGGTCACGGCACCAACGATGCCCAGAAGACGATGGGTATCATCGCCATCCTGCTCTACTCCAGCGGCTACCTGGATGGGGAGTTCTACGTCCCCATGTGGGTGATCCTCTCCGCCCACACCGCCATCGCCTTAGGTACCCTACTGGGAGGCTGGCGGGTCATCAGGACGCTGGGCATGCGGGTGACCCATCTGGAGCCCCACGGCGGTTTCTGCGCCGAGACGGCGGCGGCCGTCACCCTTTTTGGCACGGCTCTCGGCGGCATACCCGCGAGCACCACCCACACGATCACCGGCGCCATCATGGGCGTCGGCGCCACGCGGCGGCTGTCGGCTGTGCGCTGGGGCATCGCCGGGAACATCATGGTCGCCTGGGTCCTGACCATTCCGGCGGCGGCGCTGGTGGCAGCCCTGGCCTTCCTGGCGACGAATCCGCTCTAGGACGCGCCGAACCCCAGCGGGCGATCCCCTGGAACCTATCGATGGCCGAGGAGACGGCTGCCCACCGACCGGGTGCCGTCAAGGGGGCGGTGCCTGCGGCTGGGCTAGCTGACTGCTATCGCAGCGCCCACGAGGAAGATGGCCTCCAGACCGACAAGGGCGACGAGCAGGAGATGGGCCGCCATCCGCTCCCAGGCATGGACGATGAAGGCGAGGATGAGGTTCACGAGCAAGAGGCCGAAAGCAGTGGTGGGGAGGCTCAGCAGCTCGCTCTTGGCGGCGACGCGGGTGACCCCCAGCGGCGGAAACGACATCGCCAGGCTCTCCGGTAGGTCGCCGTAGCGGGCGAAGATTACGCCGAAGGTGGCAGCGCACAGGAGTATGGCTGAGAGCGCCAGTAGCTGAGCGAGCCAGTCCTGCCAGAAGGGCTGAGCGGCCAGGAAGGTCCGTCTCGGCATCTGATGCAGGGCTACCGCTGCCCCCTGCTTCTGCCGCGCCTGCACCTCCGCGGTGAACCTCGCCCCCTCGGGCACGGAGACGGCGTAGGCATCGGTGGGGGTGACAACGTAGAGCAGCTCCTCCGGAGAGCTGTGCGTCGTGTAGAACAGCGTCTCCCCTATCCGCTCCACGAAGCCGCGGCCGACGTGGTGGCCCGGCCAGTTCAACCCCTCCACCCGCGGGAAGAAGCCGGGCGGGCCGGGGACCACCTGCTCGATCTTGTCCAGGGGGATCACCTGGCGGATGAACCCCCAGTGAATGGCCAGCCCGTTGCGGTCGAGGACGTAGCGCAGAGTGAGGCGGGCGTAGGTCCAGCAGGCGAAGAGACATCCCAGGCCGAAGAGCACGGCGGCCAGCAAGTAGCAGCCTAGGGCGGACAAGGAGACAGCTTGGGTCAGGCCGCGGTCGACGAGCAGGCCCGTCAAGACGAATGCCCACACGGCAAGAGCGCCGCCCAATAGGATGCCGTTAGTGTGCCGCGGATGGAAGACTACGCTGCCGCTCGGGCTAGATAGGGGTGCACCAGTGGGCATACTTCTCGTTCTCGCAGCGGATCACGTCGAAGTAGAGCTTCTGCAGGCGGGCGGTGACCTCGCCCACCCTGCCGTTTCCGACCGGTCGGCGGTCGATGTCCAGCACTGAGGTCACATGGGCGGCGGTGCCGGTCATGAAGCACTCATCCGCCGTGTAGAGCTCGCTGCGGTCGATGGAGCGCTCAACCGTCTCGATCCCCAGCTCCTCGCGCGCGAAGTGGATCACTGTGTCGCGGGTGATCCCCAGCAGTATGTTGTCGGAGGGGGGTGGTGTGATGAGCCGGCCGCCTTCGACGATGAAGATGTTCTCGCCGCTGCCCTCCGAGACATGGCCGTTCTGGTTGAGCATGATCGCCTCGTCGAAGCCGCTCTCGTGCGCCTCGGTCTTGGCGAGGGCGGAGTTCACGTACAGCCCCGTCACCTTGGCGCGGGCGGGTATCGACATGTCGTCGACGCGGCGCCAGGAGGAGGTCATGCAGCGGATCCCCTTCTCAATGTCGAGGTAGGGGCCGAAGGGGGCGACGTACATCAGGACGTCGTCCTCTAGGTCGTGCATGCGGACGCCGATCGCCTCCGAGCTCTTGTAGGCGAGAGGGCGGAGGTATATGTCCTCGGTGTAGCCGCACATCCCCACCAGCTTCACTGCGATGTCGCACAGCTCATCCTCAGTCTGGGGGAGGTCGATCAGGAGGATGCGGCAGTTCTTCCGGAGGCGGCGGAAGTGGTCCCGCAAACGGAAGAGGTAGATCTTCTCCTGCGCGCCGTTCCAGTTGCCGCGGATCCCCTCGAAGCAGCCGGTGCCGTAGTTGAAGGCGTGCGTCATTACGCCGATCTTCGCCTCGGCCAGGGGGACGAACTGCTTCCGAAGATAGGCGTAGGGCGTCGGCATGCCAAGGGCTCCTCTCAGGGACGGATAGGTGCCCATTATAGGGGGCTCTTCGGCCTGAGGCAAGCCTCGCGCGGACGCGCGATTCTGATTGACCCGCCGTGTGGGTACAGGGTATCCTCTTTACGCTCCCCGCGCCGGGGCCTGGAAAGGCGAGACGTTGTCGCAGGGCAGGAATCGCTTTCGTGTCGGGAACATCGAGCTGGTCGTCCTCTCCGACGGCGCCTACTATCTGGACGCCGGCGCCACCTTCGGGGTCGTGCCGCGGGTGATGTGGGAGCCGATCGCCGGGCCCCTGGACGACCATCACCGGCTGTCGCTGGGGCTCAACTGTCTCTTCCTACGCTCTGAGGGGAAGGACATACTCATCGAGACCGGCGTCGGCGACAAGGCCGGCGGAATGCGCGGGCAGTCGTCGCCGCCCGAGGAGGGCAACCTGCTGACCGACCTGGCGGCTCACTTTGGGCAGCCGGAGGATGTGGAGGTGGTGATCAACACCCATCTCCACGCCGACCACTGCGGCTGGAACACCCGCTACGTGGACGGCAGGCTCGTGCCGACCTTTCCCCGGGCGGAGTATCTGGTGCAGGGGAAGGAGTGGGAGGTGGCCAACCACCCCGACGAGCGCACCCGCGCCACCTACCTGTCGGAGAATCTCTTGCCGGTGGCGGAGAGCGGCCGGCTCCGGCTGGTGGACGGCGAGACGAACGTGACCAGCGAGGTGACGATCATCCCCACGCCCGGCCACAGCGAGGGCCACGCCAGCGTCGTTATCACCTCCGGGCGCGAGATGGCGATCTACATCGGCGATGTCGTGCAGCAGGCGGTGCAGTTGGAGCGCACGGCCTGGGTCTCCGCCCTCGACGTGCTGCCCCTGGTGTCGATGGAGACGAAGAAGAGGCTGGTGGAGAGGGCGATCCAGGAGCGGGCGCTGCTCATCTGTGTGCACCTGCCCTTTCCCGGCGTGGGACATGTGACGAGGACCGCCGACGGCAAGCGAAGGTGGGAGCCTGTCTAGTGGTGCCGGCGCGCCGCCGGCGGAAGAAGGTGGAGCAATGAGGTTTTTTTGGTTTGTCTGTGTGACTGCGGTTCTGACGCTGTCTCTGTCCGCCTGTGGCGGGAACGGAGCAGATACGCTCGATGACGCCGACCTGCGCGAGATGGTGATGATCACGTCGGAGGGCCTGCCCTGGCCGGTATCGCTTGCGGGGGATAAGGCCATATCGAACGAGGAGGCGGCAAGCGAGTACCCGGACCCGGAGCAGTGGCTGAAGAACTACGATGAGTGGGGCCGGGTGGGTGACCACTATGCCGAATTCCGGTCGGAGGGGGTCACGCCTCCGGTGGGACTCAGCATTGACGTGGAGTGCTATAGCTCAGCCGTCGGCGCGGGGAGCGCCTGGGCGGCCATCCGAGATCTCGTGCTCTCCGATGAGATGGTGCAGAGTCTGGGGGAGAGGGGTATGTCGGAGGCTGCCATACTCGAGGTGGATGCAGAGGGGGTCGGCGATGAGTCGGTCACCATTTTGATGGCCACCCTTAGTGGAGATGTGCAGGGGGGGACGTACGTGATCCTCTTTCACCGCGAAGGGATCGTCGGCTCGGTCACGGTCACCGCGGTTGCGGGCGTCATCAGCGTCGAAAATGCCGTTGCTGTGGCCAAGCAGGTGGACGCCCGCATCCAGGATGTCCTCAATCGCTAGCCGCCGAAGAACCCCGGCGGTATCGTTAACCAGTTTCTCCTCACAGCGTTCTTCTCCTTAGAGAAATCCATCCGCTGCGAATAGCATCCCCGCAGCCGTAGCCAGGATGCGCCTCTTTCCCGGCTGTAGGTGAGGCGTAGGGAAAGCGTAGGCTTCGCGAAAGGAAAGCGTCAAGCATCACCGGGCGGGCTCTTCTAGACTGACGGCATCGATAGATGGATCGAAAGGAGGACGAGCCATGAAACCCCGGAGCATAGGGTCTGGAATCGGTCAAGCGTTTGTCAGAGCAGGTGGCGCACCAAGCTGGAGGAGGCGGTTCATCTGGCTCGCAGCCATCGTGGCCGTGCCCGCGCTGCTGATGGTCATGCCAGGGGCGGTGGCCGGGCCCGCGACGGCGTCGGCGGAGGAGCCGGGGCTCACGCTCGAGCGCTCCTGTACGCCTGACACCTTCCGCCCTGACGAGTGGGTCGCCGTCGAGTGCGACCAGCGCTTGACGAACAACGGCGATAGCACGCTGAGAGACGTCAGCCTGAGCATCGGCGAGTACAACGGCCCTCTCCCCGACTACTTCTTCGTGTGGTTGGAGCGCGACGGCGATTTCCAGTCGGTGAGCACGGGAGCGCTGACCTTCGAAGGACGCGACCTGGAGCCGGGTCAGACGAGCGTGTCGACGGTGATCGTACTCCTGCGGATGTCGGAAGGGACGTTTGAGTCGGAGTTGGGGGTGTCGGTGGGTGGAGAGGAGGCCCTG
>DAOUEO010000205.1:0-2745 GCA_034430455.1 Dehalococcoidia bacterium
GTCGATCTCATAGTCCAGCACGTCATGGGGGAGGCGGTACTCCGGCACGCCGAGGCGCAGCATGCCGCCCAGGAACGGCATCGCCTCAAACAGCGTCACCCGATAGCCTAGCTTGCTCAGGTCGTAGGCCGCCGTCAGGCCGGCCGGCCCGCCGCCGATGACCGCCACCCTCTCCTCGCGAAGCTCCGCGAAACCGTCGCCGGCCTTGATCTCCGCGCCGATCTCCTCTCTGTGGGCGTATACCCAGTCCGTGGCGAAGCGCTTGAGGTCGCGCACGGCCACCGGCGTGTCGATCTCGGCCCGGTTGCAGGCCTCCTCGCAGGGGTGTTGGCAGATGCGCCCGCAGACCGCCGGCAGGGGACAGCGCTCGCGGATGACCTCGTACGCCTCCTTGAACTTCCCCTGCCCGATGAGCGCGACGTATCCCTGCGCGTTCACTCCCGCCGGACAGGCCAGCTTGCAGGGCGCGCTCCCCTCGGCCTTCGCTATGCGGAAGACGTTGGGGATCGCCTGCGGGTACTCGCGATCGATAGCCTTCCGCTGACCCAGCCCGCGGTCGAAATCGCTGGGCAGGCTCACCGGGCAGACCTCGGCGCACTGACCGCAGGCGTTGCACTTCTTGGGGTCGACGTAGCGCGGGCTCTTCCTCACCGCCACCTCGAACCGGCCCGGCTCGCCGCTGATCCCCTCGATCTCCGCCAGCGTAATGATCTCTATGTTCTTGTTGCGCCCGCACTCGACGAGCTTAGGCGAGAGGATGCACATGGCGCAGTCGCCCGTGGGGAAGGTCTTGTCGAGCTGCGACATCCTGCCCCCGATGGCCGCGGAGCGCTCGACGAGATAGACCTTGAAGCCCGACTCGGCGAGATCGAGCGCGGCCTGGATCCCCGCGATCCCCGCCCCGTAGACCAGCACTGCGCCTGCCGGACGCTCTTCTTTCATAGCTTCCTCGCCCTCTCCGCCGGCCTCGCCCTCGCGCCTCGTGGCAGTATCCCCTTCTCCGACAGCAGGGGCGCCGGGTCGACAATCAGGCTGCGCAGCCCAAGCTCATTCGCCGGAAGCCCGAGAGCGAGCCCCAGCAGTTGCGTGAAATAGAAGACGGGCAGGTTGAACTTCTCATTCGATGCGCCTTCGATGTCGCCCTGCCGCAAATCGAGGTTCAACTGACAGAGGGGACAGGCCGTGACAATGCAATCGGCCCCGGCGTCGCGCGCCATCGTCAGAATGCCCCGCGACAGCCGCAGGACGATCTCGGTCTTAGTGATCGAGTAGCTGGCGCCGCAGCACTCCGTCTTGTAGGGCCACTCGACCGCCTCCGCGCCGGCGGCCGTCAGCACGTCGTCCAGCACCGTCGGGTTCTCGGCGTCGTCGAACCGCGTGACGGCGGGCGGCCGCACGAGCAGGCAGCCGTAGTACGCCGCCACCCGCAGGCCCGCCAGCGGCCGGGACACGCGCTTAGTGATCTCGTCAAATCCGATGTCGTCCCGCAGGATCTCCAGCAGGTGCTTCACCGGTGTCGAGCCGTCGTAATCGACCCCGAGCACCTCGCCCACCTGACGCCGACTCTCTTCGTTGCCTGCTATCTCGTGGTTGGCCATCTTCAGCCGGCTGTAGCAGGCGGCGCAGCATACCGCGACCGTGCTGCCCGAGGCGGCGCGCAGGTTCTCCGCCGGCAGCGCCAGCGACAGCAGGCGGTCGGACTGGTGCGCCGCCGTCGAGCCGCAGCACGTCCAGCCGGGCAGCTCCGGCAGGTCTAGCCCGAGGGCCCGGGCGACAGCCTTCGTCGAGAGCGCGAAGCCCTTCGCCGTCGACTCCAGGGAGCAGCCGGGATAGAAGACGTAGCTCATCTCTTGCCCCCCAGCTCGCGGCTGCGGCGGAAGGCCCGCCTCCGCTCCTTGCGCCCCCTGACGAACGCCGGCAACAGGGCGAACTTGCCTTTGCGCAGCATCGTCGGGAGCTTCCCCACGTCCTGCGAGAGGCGTCGAGTCCTCAGCTTGAACGCCGCCATCAGCGCCAGCTCGTTCGTCCGCCCCATCTCGCGGACGAGCGTGAGGAAGACGCTGTTAAAGGTAGATACCGCCGGCTCGGCGACCCGGCGCGAATCGAGCGAGAGGCGGCGCAGGGCGTCGATGATCGCCGGCAGGTCGACGCCCTGGGGGCAGCGCGTGAGGCACGTCTCGCACGACGTGCACTCCCAGATGAAGCGGCTTGCCAGCACCTCGTCCTTCGCCCCCAACTGGACGAGATGGATCACTTCGTGCGGCTTCAGGTCGCTCTCCGCGGCGACCGGGCAGCCGGCGCTGCACTTCTGACACTGGAGGCAGGCCGTCACCCTCGCGCCGGAGGCCCTCTGCAGCTCGGGAGCGAAGGAGTCGAGCAGGTCGAGCGGCCGCTCAATCGCTGATGGCATCTGCCACCTCCATTTCTGCCGCCAGCGCCTCCCTTTCCGCCGCCAGCACCTGGAGCCTCACCGCGCTCACCCTGCGATAGACCTCCTCCGGCTCGCGGCGCTCGCCTTTGACGGTCAGCAGCTCTTCGACGGTGATCCCGAACAGCCGCTCGTTCTCTTCCAGGTGCTGCTGGATGAGGAGCCAGTCCTCCTCCGTCAGCGGCGCGAAGGCGCCCCCGTTGAGCTGCGCCTCTACCACCTTCCCATGGGGGTCGCGGATGTAGATGGCGCCGCCGGAGGCCAGCGAGAAGAGGTTGCTCCCCGGATAGGGAAGCGGCTGCTCGACCAGCCGTCCC
>DAOUEO010000206.1:0-6570 GCA_034430455.1 Dehalococcoidia bacterium
CGCCCGTTGAGATAGCCCGCGACGACCTGGCGGCCATCGTCTACACCTCCGGCACCACCGGCAGGCCCAAAGGAGCCATGATGACCCATTGGAATCAAATCTCGAACACTATGGCCTCCGCCGATTCCGTGCCTATGGCCCCCGGGGAAGCGCGTCTCGGCCTGATCCTTCCCCTGTTCCACGCCAACGCTCAGATTACAAGCCTCGTCCAGTTCTACACCGGCGGCGCCGTGGCCATGTGGGAGCGGTTCAGCCCCAGCGACTTCTGGGAGACCGTGGATCGCTATCGCCCCAAGACCTTCTCCGCCGTGCCGACCGTGCTGTCCATCCTTCTCATGGCGCCGGTCAAGGAGGGCCTGGACATCAGCTGCCTGGAGTTCGTGATCTGCGGCGGCGCCCCGCTGCCGGTCGACATCATCCAGCGCTTTGAGGAGAGCTTCAACCTGCGCGTCATGGAAGGCTACGGGCTGACCGAGGGGACGTGCGTCTCGTCGCTGAACCCGTTCTGGGGAGTCAGGAAGGTCGGGTCCATCGGCCTTCCCCTGCGCGGCCAGCCGATGAGGATAGTCGACGACGACATGAACGAGCTGCCCCCCGGCGAGTACGGTGAGATCGTCGTCAAGGGCCCCAACGTGATGAAGGGCTACTACAACAACCCCCAGGCGACCGCCGAGACGCTCGTCGACGGCTGGCTGCGCACCGGCGACATGGGCTACATGGACGAGGACGGCTACTTCTTCATCGTCGACCGCAAGAAGGACATGATCATCCGCGGCGGCGAGAACATCTACCCGCGGGAGATCGAGGAGGTGCTGTTCACCCACCCGCAGATAGCCGAGGCGACGGTTATCGCCAAGCCCGACCCCATATGGGGAGAGGAGGTGCTGGCGCTGGTGGTCCTGGCACCGGGGGCTAGCCTTACGGAGGATGACGTCAAGGAGTTCTGCAGCCAGCGGCTCGCCGACTACAAGCTTCCCCGCGAGGTGATCTTCCGCGCCGACCTGCCGAAGACGCTGACGGGGAAGGTGCAGAAGAAGCTGCTCAAGGAGGAGCTGTTCGGGAGCGGCGCGGAGGGCCGATAGGCGGCGCCCACTCGACATAATGTAGCACAGAGAGGAGAAACGGTGGACACTGAGCTTGGCCCAACAGGGAGTCCCCAAGGTACGCTCGACTACAAGGTCACCGGCCGGCGGATTGTGGCGGCGCTGCTCGATGTCGGCACTCTTGTCGTTCTGTTTCTGGTGATGGCGGCCGTCTTTGGGGAATTCGGCGAGACGGTCGATGAGGGGGGTACGACCACGCACAGCGTGAGACTGGGCGGCGGGCCGGCCGTTCTCTACTTCGTGCTCACCTTGGCCTACTTTATTGTCTTGGAAGGGTTGGCGGCCCGAACCCTGGGCAAGCTCATTATGGGGCTGAAGGTTGTGAGGGTCGACGGTGGGCGCGCTGACTGGGGAGCCATCATCCTGCGGAACGTCCTGCGCTTGATCGATGGGCTTCCCGTCCTCTACATCGTGGGACTGATCGCAGTCGCGGTGACGGAGAAGAATCAGCGGCTGGGAGACCTTGCTGGCGGCACTCTGATTGTGCGGGCTAGTTAGGGGCTTCCCTGGGGCAGGACCGCCTCGTACTCGATGTCGGAGTTCCCGGCGGCGGCTTCCGGCTCCAGGTAGCTATCGTAGCCGGATTCCCCGGCGAGATACGTCTTGAAGAAGGCCGTCGCGTAGAGGTCGATGAGTTCGTGGGCGCGGTCCTGGTCGAGGGCGTCCGGCCCGCAGCCGGCGAGCCCCTCCAGGCAGGCGTCGGTGAAGGAGAAGTGGCCGCCCAGGAGCAGCGCCAGCAGGAAATGGGGCGGGCCCTCCGGGCCTATGGAGTCGAAGTACTCCTGCTGCTCCTCCAGCGGCGCGGCATTGTCCAGCCCGCCTCCCATGATCATGATCGGGACCTCGATCTCCAGGCGCTCCTGCCCGAGGAGGCTGCTGCCGGGCGACGCCATCGCCATCGCGGCCGAGAAACGGCTGTCGCTCCCCGCCAGGCGTAGCGTGTCGAGGCCGCCGAAGGAATGGCCGCTCATCCCCACCCGGTCGGCGTCGAGGGCGTTGTAGAACAGAGACCCCGCATCGGCGCTGCGGGCCAGCAGCTCGTCCAGGACGAAGGTCATGTCGTCGGGGCGGTTGAGGAACGAGTCGAGGAGGGCATCTGTCTCCGTGCAGGGGAGGCAGTCGACCAGGGTGTTGCCGGGATGAGGCGGCGCCACCACGACGAAGCCGTGGCTGGCGAGATGGCGGGTGTAGTAGGTCGACTGATAGGGCGCGCTGCCGCTCCCGTGGGAGAACATGACGATAGGCAGGGGCAGGTTGTCGCCCGTCGGCTTCGCGTCTATGACGCCCTTCAGCAGGAGGTCTTCGGGTTGCTTCTTGGCGCTGTCGTCCGCCGGATACCAGATGATCGTCGCCAGAATGCGGGGCTCGCCGGTTGTCGTGGAGTCCCTTACGAATGTGAGCTCCGTAACGCCGATCGGGTAGGGGCCGGCGAGCGCGGGGTCGGTGGCCGGCGCGGACCCGTCGCCGCCCCCGCTGCAGGCCGCCGGCAGGGCCCCCGCCAGGAGGAGCGCGAGGGCGGCAAGACCCAGTCTTCGAATCAGCCCTGATGTCAGCCTTTGCATTCGTTTACCCCCTCGCAGCCGAAGCCGAAGCCTGAACCTCCGCCGGATGGGAATCATTGTATCAGGCGTGCGCGAGTGCATCCAGACTCAGGCGGTGATGTGCTGCTAGCTTCGCGTCCGCGGTGGCGGGGTTTGACGGCCCCTTGACAACAGGTTCTTGGGGGGCGTAGTATGGCATGAAATTGGGTAGCACTTAGGTACAGTCTAGTCGCCGAACCCGCGAGAAATCGTGGACGGGGGAACCAGATCGGGGGGTTAATCCCGACGGTGTCGGGAGGGGCAGCCTTTCAGCCCTAACCCGTCAGCTAACCTCGTAGGCGTGTGAAAGGTCGGACCGCGGTAGGACGACCTTTTCCTTTGCCCAACGTCCGTCCGCAGGAGGCGGTAGAGAAGGGAGGGCAGGGAACCCCTACAAGCTATGCGACCAACCGATTTAGGTGATCCTCTTCAGCCTCCGCGTGAGCCTCTCTCTCCAGCTGGCGTCTCCGACTCCCCAACAAGCCTCAACCGGAGTCAGTTTGGAGTCGGCGCTGCCTCACCGGTAGACCCCCTATTCGTCTCGGCGGAGCCGCAGGCGCTCTCCACCCGCTGGCCGGCCCGGCCCGCCGTTGCCGTCGCCGAGCCCCTGGCGCCGGCGCGGCCGCCGGTGCTCGCGCCGTTCCCGGGCGCTGCGGGCGCGGGCGAGATAGCCCTCCCCAGGCCGGATGCCATCGGCTTTCCCATCGGCGAGGCGTGGCGCGACCGCTTCGTGCAGCGGCTCCTGGAGATACTCCCGGGGGCCGTCGCCTTGCTTGTGATCACCTCCCTGATATGGGGGCCGTTCTTGATGCCCGTTCCCCTGGCTGTCATGCTGCTTGGATTCGACGCCTACTGGCTGTGGCGCTCCGTCAACACCGGCATCCACGTCGTGCGCGGCCGCTCGGTCTTGAAGCGGGAGGCGAAGGTCGACTGGCGGGAGCGCTATGACGAGGCGAAGGCGGAGGGGAAGGCCTACCTGGATTGGGGGGATGTGCGCCACATCGTCATCATCCCCAGCTACAAAGAGAGCATCGAGAAGCTGTGCGTCACGCTGAACACCCTGGCCGAGCAATCGGTGGGGGGTGAGCAGGTCTTCGTGGTCCTGGCCCTCGAGGGAGCGGAGGAGGGCGCTGAAGAGAAAGCGGCTGCCCTCCGGGAGAAGTTCGGCGATCGCTTCGCCGGGCTCTACGCCACCTTCCACCCGCCCGACATCCCCGGCGAGGTGCGGGGCAAGTCCTCCAACGAGGCCTGGGCCGCCCGCCACATCAAGCGCCGGCTCGTCGACGAGATGGGGTATGACGTCGGCCACCTCACGATCACGAGTTGCGACGCCGACACCCAGTTTCCCAAGGACTACTTCAGTTGCCTGAGCTACAAGTTCGCCACTCATCCGCAGCGATACCGCCGTTTCTGGCAGGCGCCCGTCTTCCTCTACAACAACATCTGGGATGTGCCCGCCCCTCTGCGGCTGCCCAACGGCCTGGGCAGCCTGAACCACATGGTGCGCCTCACCCGCAGATACTGCATGCGCTTCCCTCAGTCCACCTACAGCCTGAGCCTCCAGATGGCGGACGAGGTAGGGTACTGGGACGTCGATGTCATCCCCGAGGACTGGCACATGTTCCTCAAGTGCTTCTTCCGCCTGAAGGGGGAGGTGGAGGTGGAGCCGATCTATCTGCCGGTAGGCAACGACGGCGTCCGTAGCCAGAGCTACTTCAAGACCTTCTATGCCCAGTACGAACAGGCGCGCCGGCACTGCTGGGGCGCCGTGGACATCTCCTACGCCATCCGCCAGTCCTTCGCCCACCCCGAGATACCGCTGTTGCTTCGGTTCCGCCGCACGTGGAGCGTGTTCGAGAATCACGTCCTCTGGTCGAGCCAGTGGTTCCTCATCACCGTCGGCAGCATCGTCTTCGGCAAGATAGTCCCCGCGGCGTCCCTACTGATATTGGGCATGGAGGCGGTGCCGGACTGGTTCGGTCCCCTGGCGGCGAGGCTCCTCTTCCCCTGCATGGTGCCGCTGCTGGTCATGGTGGGGATGGACATGATGATGCGCCCGAAGCGGCCCAAGGACTTCCCGATCTGGCTCCTCCCCGTCCAGTTTGGGCAGTGGTTCCTCCTGGCGCCCATCACGTTCTTCTTCTCCGCCTTGCCGGCGCTCGACGCGCAGATCCGCCTCATGTTGGGGAAACGGTTGGAGTACAGGGTCACTGAGAAGGCTTAGACGCGGGCCTTTGCTCGCGGGGCGCGATGTCAATAAAAAAGAGGAAGGCCGCTCCGTAGAGAGCGGCCTTCCCTCGTTCTTCTTCCCGAAAGGCCCCTTCTGGGGATTACCCCCAAGGTCAGTATTATTCCACCGACAAGTAACGGTGACAACTGCGGAAACGGGGCCTAATCGCTTTCCGCTGCCCTGCCAGTCCATAGGCAGGGCGTCAACTGTCGACTTGCCACTTCCCCCATCTAACCCGGTCTTTTACCATGAAACCCTCCTTTCGGAAAACGGCTCCTTGATTCCGGGCTCTCTATTCAGTCTAGCCGTGAAGTAGGGGCCTGTCAAGGGGGGAAACACCTAAGCCGCCGGCCGTTCCTCGTCTCCGCTCTGCGATCGGGGGCCTTTCTTCCCGCCGCTTGCCCGTCTCCCTTTCCCCAGGCGGCTGGACATGGTAGGATACGAGGAACGCGGCCGGGACGAAGGGCGCAGTCGCGGGGCCCGTTGGGGGTTGCGCTGAGCGCTTCGATGGATTCCCGGCGAGGCGTGCGGGTTTCTGGTGCAACTGGAGGGGAGGAAATCATGCGAAAGAAGCGCGCTCTCTTGGCCATGGGGGTCATGCTTCTGGGTGTCTTCGCGCTTGCCGGCTGCCGGTTGGCCTGGGTCGGCCCGGTGGAGCAGTCGTGCAGCGCGGCGGTCCCCGGCACGGTCGATGTGGTCCTTCACTGGACGCCTGCCACTGAGGGGAACGGCATCCAGTATCTTGACCTGAGCCTGTACAGCACCTTTCCGCCCGGGCAGTTCCTGGGCGTCGGGCCGATGCCCTCCAATCAGAACTCGTTCTACTGGCCGGGGCTAACGGCGAACACGGTGCACCACTGGCGCATCAACACCCTGATAGACGGCGCCTGGTACACCTCGTGGACGGGCACCTTCACGACTGCGGCCTGCGGCACCGGCAGCGGCGCGGCCCCGACGGCGGGCATGAGGATGGTCATACCCCGCATCGGGGTGAACGCCCCCGTGAACGTGCGGGTCGTGGGTTCTGACGGGGTGATGGGGAAGCCCAACGGGAAGGACGACATCATCTGGTACGACTTCTCGCTCTTTGGCAACATGGGCGGCTTCCCCGGCGTTCCGCAGTCGAACGCCATCCTCTCCGGCCACGTCGACTACCATCCCCACTACACGGCCGTGTTCTGGGACCTGCGGCAACTCGTGGCCGGCGACGAGATCGATGTCTACCTGAGGGACGGCACGCTCCTGAGATACGTCGTGCAGTGGTCGAAGTGGATAGGTGACACGGAGAACTTCTCCAACTACGCGGTCAAGACCGGTGAGGAGGCCCTGACTATCGTGACCTGCACGGGCACCTTCGACGCCTCGACGCGCAACTACAGCAACCGCCTGGTGTTGAGAGCAGTGCGGTTCTGGTAGAGGGAGCCCGTCTTCGTAGGTAGCTGGTTCGTATTTGGTTCGTGATCCGTCTGGCCCGCAGGAAGCGGGCCAGACGGATTTGTTCTCTCATGCTCCACGCTTCACGCTAGGACCGCATTTCTGCTGTCCTGGTAGGGTGGGGACTCTGCCTGCCCGTTTACCCGCCTTTGGCGGGGCCTGTGGCGGGTACCCGACCCGCTGCCTCATACGCCAGCCTGATGGTCATCGACATAATAGCTTT
>DAOUEO010000207.1:0-16455 GCA_034430455.1 Dehalococcoidia bacterium
CGGCGGCGACCGGCTGGTCGTCGGCGACCTCCTGAGCGTGCCCATAGCCGACCTGACGCGGGCCTACCGCGAGGGGCTGCCGCGCGCCCTCCAGAGCCGCTAGCCCGCAGCTCACCCGCTACAAGCGGAAAGCTGCCTCTTCGGCTTGACGACAAGCACCATTTCCTCTATCGTTATGCTGCGGCGAACGTATGTACTGAGGAGCATCGTTTTCCACAACGCCAGCCGTTTCAAGCTTCGGATTGTGGAAAGATTTTTTTGGCCGCTGAGCCTGTTCTCCATTGACGCCAGCCGGGCCAACAATAATGATGGGAGCGGTGGCATCGCCCCTCCCCAAAACCTGATTTCTGGAGGAGTTTCTGTGAAGGTCGTATTTCTGCAAGACATCGAGGGTTCGGGCAGGGTAGGCGAGATCAAGAACGTCGCCGACGGCTATGCCCGCAACTTCCTCCTGCCCCGAGGACTAGCGGCCCCGGCCACGGCCGACGCTATCAGGAAAGGCGAGGCCAGGGCAGCCGCGGAGGCTCGCCGCCAGGCCGAGCTCGACGAGCAGGCTCAGGCCCTCGCCGAGAAGCTGGCGAGCGCCCCCATCACTATCGTTGCCAAAGCGGGCCGCAGGGGCCGGCTGTTCGGCTCCGTAACCCAGGCAGACATCGCTCAAGAGGTGACGAACATCCTGGGTCAGGAGATCGACCGTCACCAGGTGCTGCTGGCGGAGCCGATCAAAGAAGTCGGGTCCCACGAGGTTGTCGTTCAACTGACCCGCAACGTCCAGCCGAGTGTGTCGGTAGAGGTCGTCGCCGAGGGTGGGCCCACCGAGGGTGAGGTCGCCGAGTCGCAGGCGGAGGCGGAAACGGGAGAGGTCGCTGAGCAGGCGACGGCAGAGGCGGACGAGGCCGCGGAGCCGGAAGCAGCAGGGGAAGAGGAATAGAGATTTCCCCTGCGCGGCTGATGTCCTGCTGAGACTGACAGGAGGTTGTTGTGACTACGCCGCCGGATTACGAGGAGTCCCTGAAGGCCGCTGAGAAGGAGTTCGGAAAAGCGGAGACGGCCGACGATGTCCGCAGGGTCTGGAAAAAATTCTACCTGACCGTCGGCCACCGCTCGCTGGGCAAGATCCTCATGGGGCGACCGGCGCTGGACTTGATCGCCCGCCGTCAAGCCAGGCGGGACGAGGCTGACTAGGGCCTGTCCCACCTGTTCCCGAACACAGCAAGGATCGCTATGCCGACTGAGAGGCTCCCTCCCCACGACATCGAAGCCGAAGAGGCGGTGATCGCCTCCCTCCTCGTCGACAGCGAGGCTATTTACAAGGTAGCAGCGATCCTCCAACCCGATGACTTCTTCCGCGAGAAGAACGCCTGGGCCTATGAGGCCTGCTTCACCCTATGGGAGCGCAACGAGGCGATCAACGAGGTGACGGTGGGCCACGAGCTGGCCCGCCGCGACCGCCTGGAGCAGATAGGAGGGCTTGCCTACCTCAGCCGCCTGGTTACCGAGCTTCCCACCCCCATCGGCGTCGAGCACTACGCCCGGATAGTCAAGAGGGACGCCGTCTATCGCCGTCTCATCGAAGCCGCGAGCAGGATCACTCAGCTGGCGTACAGCGGCGGCCCCGACCTGGATGGCACCCTGGCCCGCGCCGAAAGCCTGCTCCTCTCCCTCAGCACCGGCCAGCGCCTGAGCGACTTCGTCCACATCAGGGACGTCCTGGACGGGTTCTGGGAAGGCCCGGGACTGGAGGCCTTCAAGGGTGGACTACAGGGGACCGTCCGCACCGGCTTCATGGACCTCGATACCCTCCTGGGCGGTCTCAAGCGCGCCGACCTCATCGTCCTGGCGGCGCGGCCCAGCCTCGGCAAGACGAGCCTAGCTCTGAACATCGCCCGCAACGCCGCGGTCGGCCAGAACGCCAAGGTCGCGATCTTCAGCCTCGAGATGGCCGCCGAGCAGTTGGTCCAGCGCCTCCTCGCCAGCGAGTCGGGGGTAGACTCCACCCGCCTGCGCCTGGGGCTCCACACCGAGGCCGAGGAAAGGCGGGTCATGAACGCCCTCGGCATCCTCTCTGCAATCGACGTCTATGTCGATGACAGCGCCGTCCAGCGGGTGACGGAGATACGCAGCAAGGCCCTCCGCCTTCACCGCGACCAGGGCCTGGACCTCGTCATCGTCGACTATCTCCAGCTCATCCACGGCAGCGAGAGGGGGGACAATAGAGTCCAGGAGATAAGCCTGATATCGCGGTCCCTCAAGGAGCTGGCGCGGGAGCTGGATGTCCCCGTCATCGCCGTCTCCCAACTCTCGCGCGCGCCCGAGATGCGTTCTCCCCACATTCCCATGCTGAGCGACCTGCGGGAGAGCGGCAGCATTGAGCAGGACGCCGACGTGGTCGTCTTCATCTATCGCGAGGACGTGTACGTCCGCAAGGAAGACTGGGAGCTGTCGCATCCTGAGGGAAGCCCTTACCCCGTGGGCGATGCGCAGATCATTATCGCGAAGCACCGTAACGGCCCGACGGGCACGATACATCTGCGCTTCCGGCAGAAGCTCGCCCGCTTCGAGGACCTGCTGCTGCGAGACGAAGGAGAAGATGCGGCCAGCCCTGTGAGCTTGGAGGTGTGACGGCCGTCGGGGAGGCACAGCCCGACGGCGCGGCAACAACATGGTAAAGAGACTAGACGAGATACTGCGAAAAGCGTACCCAGGTCGAACTGTGGAGCCTTCGGAGCGGCAGGGGGTATCGCCCAGCTCCACCGACACCCCTCCCGCCGACGACGCGGCTGCCGTGCCGGAAGAGGCTGTCTGTCCCATATGCGGCGGCGCCGGCTTCGTGCGCAGGAACGTCCCCTTAGGCCATCCTGATTTCGGCAAGGCCTTCCCCTGCCAGTGCGCGGTCCACGAGCACGAGGGGGAGCGCCTGGCCCGCCTCCAGAAGTACAGCCATATCGGCCCCCTGACCCGCCTCACGTTTGCCAACCTGAGCAGCCGGGGACGCAGCAGCAACCCCCGCGACCAGGAGCGGTTCCAGCGCTGTGTCGAAGACGCCCGCGCCTTTGCGGAGGCTCCCGACGGGTGGCTCGTCCTCACCGGCCCCAGCTTCTGTGGCAAGACCCACCTGGCGGCGGCGATTACCAATCGCTGCGTGGAGTTAGGAACGGCTGTCCTCTTCGTCATTGTGCCCGACTTGCTGGACGACCTTCGCCGCGCCTACCACCCTGACAGCGAGGAGGGCTACGATCAGACCTTCGACCACGTGCGCAACGCGCCGGTCCTCATCCTAGACGACCTAGGCGCACATAGCTCCACCGCCTGGGCCCAGGAGAAGCTCTTCCAGATCATCAACCACCGTTTCAACGCCCGCCTGCCCACAGTGATTACCACGAACCTCCCGCTCGCGAAACTGGACGACCGCCTCTACACACGCCTCAGCGATCCCTCCCTCAGCCGCGTTTACGAGTTGGAATCCGCCTCCGGCGGCCGAACGGGCCCCCGCAAGCTAGACGTGCTCGACCAGCCGCGCTTCCGCAATATGACGTTCGACAACTTCGATACGAAGCGCTTCGACCTTGTCTCCGATGAGCAGTGGAAGCTAGAACGCGCCTACCGCACCGCTTTACAGTTCGCCGAGGCACCGGAGAACTGGCTGCTGTTGACAGGGGGCCGCGATGGCGGTCAGACACACCTCGCCGCCGCCATAGCCAACTACCGTCGCCAGCAGGGAGACTCCCCGTACTTCATGAAGGTCGCAGAGTTGCTCCGCTTCCTGAAAGAGGGTAAGGACGCGGAGGATCGCCGCAGCTTCCTGCGGGAGGTGGAGGAGGTACGGGAAGCACCCCTCCTCGTCCTCGACGACCTGGACTTTCGCCGCCACAATCCCTGGTGGGACGAACTCTACCAGATCCTGAACCATCGCTATACCGCCCGCCTTCCCACCGTGGTCACCACCTCCCAGACGCTGGCCAACCTCTCTCTCGACGAGCTGGGAGAGCGGCTGGCGTCGCTGCTGGGCGATCCGGCGGTCTGTTCGGAGGTGCGCCTGCCGGGGCCCGTCCAGCCGGGCGCGGGGGCCTCCGGCCCTAAGGGCTCTCCCTCTGACGAGACGCCACCGCGGCGTACGCGGAAGAAGGCAACCTAGGACGGCCGTCGCCGAGGCCCCCACTGTCCCTGTGAGGCGTTGCCCATCATACTTGACCCAATTTTCCGAGATTAGCGCTTTTATACTTGATCTTCGCGGATAGCTGGCCTATACTCACGCCGATGGCCCGGCATTGCCTACTCTTCCGTGGGCGTACTACTCGGTGCGACCGACTACGAGCCAAGAGGAGGACCCTACATTGGCACTTCAGGACAAAACCCTAGTCTGCCGCGATTGTGGGGAGGAGTTCGTCTTCACTGCAGGAGAGCAGGGCTTCTATCTAGAGAAGGGACTCTTGAACGACCCCCAGCGTTGTCCGGCCTGCCGAACCGCCCGGCGTCGGGAACGGGCGGACAGTCAGCGGCAGATGACCACCGTCGTCTGCGCTGCCTGCGGCGCCCAGACCTCCGTCCCATTCGTGCCCCGACTGGACCGCCCTGTCTACTGCAATGCCTGCTTTGAGAAGATGAAGTCGGGCGCCACCGAGGAACAGAGGCTCGTCGACGAGTAAACGAAGAGGGCCGAGAGATCCTCGGCTCCCTCAACGCCTTTTCTCGGCACGCTCAATCAGGGGGGGATGACACGCTCTCTCCTTTGATGACATGCCCCTCCACCCAGGCCTCTCCCCCTTCCCAGACCTCCTTCTTCCAGATCGGCACGGTATCCTTGAGGCGGTCGATGGCGTAGTGACAGGCTGCGAAGGCATCCTTCCTATGGGGGGCCGACACGGCGACGACGAGGCAGGTCTCGCCCACCTCTAGCCGTCCTATGCGGTGGCGCATCGCTATCTCCGTAACCTGCCAGCGGGCGCGCAACTCCTCTCCGATCCTCTGCATCTCCTTCACCGCCATAGGGACGTAGGCATCGTACTCGAGATGGAGCACCCGGCGACCCTCGCTCCGGCCCCTCACGACGCCGTGGAAGACGACCACAGCGCCGCTCTCGTCCTTGCGCACGAAATCCAGCAGGGGCTGGGGATCCAGAACGTCGCGGGTTACGTCAAACACGGTCACCCCCACTGATCGGCGGGATCAAGGCTACCTCATCGCCGTCGTGAAGCGGGTACTCGGGCAGCCTATACTCTTCGTTGACAGCGCAGACCAGCGACGGCAGGAACGATGCAAGCCTGGGTATATCACGGCGAAGCTTCTCCCGCAGGTCTCCCACGCTCGCTCCCTCAGGCAGATCGACTGTGAGATCCTGCCGTCCGATCAGCTCCTTCAGACCCGCGAACAACCTTACACGGACTTTCACGCTACCCCCAGCAACAAGACCGCGAGCAGCCTCCGGTCTCTCGACACATCTCCCTAAAGGGAGGTATGTTGTCATCCTGCGCCCTTATCAGTATAAGCCATCCCGGCGGATAATAGACATCAAGGTGCCTGAATTCGCGGGCCACCGGAGCCGCGGGGTGGAGCAGGGGATGCGGGGGCAGAGGTTATCGGCAACAGCGCCAAAGTGATATACTTGCACCTCACACTTCCTACCAAATCATGACAATCGTTCCTGTCCTCAGCAAAGCCTATCGGGCGGCCCTCGACATGCTCTTCCCGCCCCGCTGCGTGGGATGTGGAAGCTTCGAGACCTTTCTCTGCCACCGCTGCGAGGAGGGTTTGCCAGCCGCCACCCCGCCTCGCTGCGCCGTCTGCTGGCGACCCTACCGGGGTTCCGGCCCATGCCCGAAATGCCAGCAGCAGAGGCCCGCATTCACGGGGCTGCGGTCGCCCTACGTCTTCCAAGACACCGTCCGCGAGCTGGTGCACGCCCTCAAATACGATCACCAGTCAGCGCTCGCTCTGCCAGCCGCTTCCCTTCTTAGCCGATACTTAATGCGGGAAAACCTTACGGCGGACATCCTGATGCCGGTGCCCCTCTACCCGCGGCGGGAGCGGGCCCGCGGCTACAACCAATCGGCGCTCTTGGCACGAGGGCTGGGTCGCCTTGTGGGGCTGCCGGTGGAGGAAAGGGCATTGACGAGAGAGCGCAACACGCCCTCCCAGGCGGAAAGGGCCAGCGCCGGGGAGAGAAGGCTCAACGTAGAGGGAGCCTTTCGCTACCGAGGGGCAGATCTCCGTGGCCGTAGAGTCCTGCTCATCGATGACGTCGCGACCACGGGAGCTACCCTAGACGCCTGTGCGCGCGTCCTGCGCCTGAGCGGCGCCGCCTCGGTGTGGGCGCTGACCCTTGCCCGGGAGGACTAGCGTGGCCCAGCGAAGCAGCCCATACGCGCCGCCAGGACATCTCGGCGACCAGCAACCTGGAGCATAGCGATGGCTCTGCCAGACCTGGTGATCTTCCATGGCGGCCACGGAAGCAGCCCCGTCGAGGAGATGCTGGCGGGCGCCCTAGCCGAGGACACCCTCGATGCCCTGGAGAAGGTCACGGCCTCCGGCGGCGTCAAAGGGGCCATTCTCGTCACCGACGGGCCGGATATGGTCAGCCGCTGCCCTCCCGACGTAAAGGTGGATGTGGACAACGGCCGTTTCCACTTCGGCGAGCGTCTGGCCGCGATCATCAGCCACTATAACCTCGAGGGGATCATGTACCTGGGGGCCGGAAGCGCGCCCCTAATGACGGCGGAGGACTTCTTCTCGCTGGGGCACTACCTGGGCATGGCCTGGAACGTGGTCCTCACCAACAACCTCTATTCCGCCGATTTGGTCGCCTTCATTCCCGGCGAAGCGCTGCTTCACGTAGAGCCGCCCAGCAGCGACAATGCCCTACCGAGGCTGCTCAGAGACCAGGCGGGCCTGGCTCACCAAGAGCTGCCGCGCAGCGTCGCCAACCAGTTCAACATCGATTCGCCCGCCGATCTGCTGATCCTCAAGCTGATCGGCGGAGCGGGACCGCGCCTGCAGGCCTGGCTGGACGCGGCGGATCTGGATCTCTCCCACCACCGGGACTGTCTTCGCCTCTTTTCCGATCCTGACGCCGAGGTGCTGGTGGCGGGCCGCTTGGGGAGTCAGGTGTGGCAACACCTGGAGCAAGAGACGGCATGCCGGGTGCGCGTCTTCTCGGAGGAGCGGGGGATGCGCGCGGCGGGCAGTGACCGGTCAGGACAGGCGCGCTCGCTGCTGGGATACCATCTACAGGAGGTCGGCTGCGAGCGCTTCTTTCAGGAGCTGGCAGAAATGGGCCAGGCCGCCTTCCTAGACACGCGGGTCATCCTCGCCCACCTGAAGGCCCATCCCTCGCGGGCCGACCGCTTCCTCTCCGACCTCGGCCGCCACGGGGAGATAAGCGACCCGTTCCTGCGCCAGTTCACCGAGGCGGCAGCCAGAGCGCCGATCCCCGTTCTCCTGGGCGGGCACTCCTTGGTAGCCGGCGGACTCATGGCTCTGATTGAGACGGCGCGGCGGGAGCGCGAGCAGGCTTCAGGGAGCGCGACCGCCGGCTGATGACACGTCAGGGGGCCGCCGTCCCAGCTTGACAGAGCAACGACCCTTGGGATACGCTCAGCAAAGTGTCAAGGGTTTCTCCATCGCTTCAACCACCATCCGCCTCCTCTCGCGCAAGCCTGAGCCGCCGGGTCTTGCTGGCGTTCGCCGTGCTTGTGTTCGCCATCGGCGCCGCCTACGGGGCCCTCGTTCTGGTAACCCGGGTCGATGAAATACTCTTCCCCGGAAACGGCATCCGTCTGAGCGGACCAATTGGCAGTCTGCCGGGCATGGACAGCGGGTCGGGCGACAGCGGCATCGGCAAGGACCGCATCAACTTCCTGGTCATGGGGCTGGACCGCCGCCCTCGAGAGGGCCAGTCGGCCAGTCGCAGCGACACGATGTTCGTCCTCACGATCGACCCCCAGGCCAAGACCGCCGGCATCCTGGGCATCCCCCGCGACCTGTACGTCGATATCCCCTACGGCGACGGAGGCTACTTCGAGGAGCGCATCAACACCGCCATGGTCTACGGTGAAGCCAATGACTACCCGGGGGGCGGGCGCCAGCTAGCCATCGACACCGTCGAGCACAACCTGGGGGTCAAGATCGACCACTACGTCATCATCGACTTCGAGGGATTCAAAGAGGTTATCGACGCCCTGGGAGGCATCGACGTGGATGTCCCGACCTACCTCTCCGACCCCACCTACTCGGACACCGAGCTTCCCGGAGACTTCGACCCCCAGGAGTTTGAACCGGGACCCCATCACATGGACGGCGAAACCGCCCTCGCCTACGCCCGCATCCGGAAGGACTCCGGCGACCTCGACCGCATCCAGCGGCAACAGCGCATAATCTTCGCCGTGATGGACAAGGCCCTCAGCCTGGATGTGCTGCGCAATGCCCTGGAGCTGTGGAGCAAGTACAAGGACGCCATAGACACCGACATAAACGATTTCCAGATCGCCGGCTTTGCCAAGCTGGCGGCAGACATCCCCCCGGAGAAGATAAGCGCCCTCTCGCTGGGCCCGGCCACCACACCCTGGATGACCCCGCAAGGGGCTTCAGTTCTCCTGCCATCAGAGGAGGGCATAGGGCGCATCGTTCAGGCCCTCTTCTCCGATCAGCAGTTGCTGGAGGAGCAGGCGGTGGTCGAGGTCCAGAACTGCACCGGCGAGGCGGGCATGGCCGACAGCACGGTGAAGCTGCTGACCAACCTCGGCTTCCCGCAGCAGTACTTGATCGCCGCCTCTACCCCGAACGGCGACGTATTCCCAACGACATCCATCGTGGATTTCAGCGGCCAGAGGGACACCTACACCCTGCAGAAGCTGGCGGAATGGCTAGACGTCCCCGCCAGCGGGATCCGGCAGCCCACCGCCGGCGACGAGAGCCTACGTACCTCCGAAGCCGATATCCTCGTCCTCCTGGGAAGCGACACCGACATCACGAGCCTGAGCTCCTCCACAGGCAATTGAGCATTCGCCCCCCGAGAAGTACCTCTTCCAGCGCCCCGCGTAAGGTCCTCCCTGTGGCGTCGGGAGACGCGGTGGAGCAACCGGCGAGACCGCGCATGACGCGGATCCCTCGCCGCGAGCCCAAAGCCCTGCAGACGAACGGGGGTCGGCGCTGATGCCTACTTTTTGGTCTTGCGTGGGCGCCGGGTCGCCCTGGGGGCGGGCGCAGGCGCCGCTTCCTTCTTCGAGCGGCGGGCCCGCTTCTTCGGCGGGGCCTCTTCCTCCGGGGCGGGAATGGCGGCGAGGGCAGCGTTGTGCTTCAGCACGAGCCGCGACTTGCGGCGGGCGGCGTTGTTCGGGTGGATCACCCCTTTCTTAGCCGCCTTGTCCAGGGCGCTGACCGCCTGGCGGACAGCTACCTCCGCCTCCTCTGTGCGGCGATCCGCAATCAGGGGAAGGGCTTGTCGGACGCGAGTCTTGGTATCGCTGCGTACCGATCTATTACGCAGACGCCTGCGGTCGGCGCTCCGCGCCCGCTTCTCAGCCGATGAACCGTGTGCCAAAGACGCTCTCCTTATTGAGGACTGACAGTATATTAGACGAGTGTTGCCCTTCGTGTCTAGGGTAGCCTTCCCTCCCATGCTATAATGGGCCGACTTCAACATCTGGGCCAAGACAGCGGGATGGAACGGCAAGAAACCCAGTCTGTCGGCAGCGGATTGGCCGCGGCGGCGATCGTAGTGGCGATCGGCTTCTTTGGCAGCCGCCTGCTCGGCCTGCTGCGGACGGTCGTCATAGCCGAGACCTTCGGCACCAGCCCCGAGTTGAGCGCCTACTGGGTAGCCTTCCGCCTGCCGGACATGATCTTCCAGTTGCTGGCGGGGGCCACCCTCGCCAGCGCCTTCATCCCCGTCTTCTCCCGCTACTTCACCCGTCGCAGCAGCGAAGACGCCTGGCGTCTAGCCAGCTCAGTGCTCAACTTGATCTTCCTGGCGACGATCGGCTTCGCCGTCCTGGGGTTCATCCTCGCGCCGTGGTTCATCCCGCTCATATCCCCGGGGCTGGGCGAGGAATCGGGCCGCCAAGCGGCGCTTCACTCCCAGGCAGTAGACCTCACCCGGATAATGCTGGTGTCGCCCATCTTCTTCTCGGTAAGCGGGATGTTCATGGGGATACTGAACGCGCGCCACCACTTTCTCTTTCCCGCCCTAGCGCCCTGGACTTACAACCTCTCCATCATCATAGCCGCCCTGGTATCCGACAGGGTTGAGGCGCTGGCGATCGCCGTCGCCGTGGGCTCACTGTTGCATCTGCTGATCCAGATCCCGGGGCTGCAACTAGTGGGCATGGTATACAAACCCGTGGCCCAGTGGCGGGAGGAGGGGGTCCGCGAAGTCGGCCGCCTGATGTTACCGAGAGTTATCGGCCTGGCCGCTGTCCAGATCAACTTCTTGGTCACGATCTTCTTCGCCTCTCAGGTAAGCGACGAGGCCATCTCCGGCATCAACTATGCCTGGCTGATAATCATGACCCCCCTCGGTCTGTTCGGCATGGCCATCTCCACGGCGGTGTTCCCCACCCTCGCCGAGCACGCCGCGACCGAGAGCATGGATGACCTGCGCCGCACCCTCTCCTTAGCCCTCCGTCTGATCCTGTTCCTCACCCTGCCCGCCAGCGTGGGGCTCATGATCCTGGGGAAGCCGCTCGTGGCCTTCTTCTTTGAGCACGGCGCCTTCAGCGCCGCCTCTACCGACATCACAGTGGCGGCCCTTCTGTTCTACGCGATAGGGCTGTTCGCCCTTAGCGGCATCGAGATCCTCAGCCGCGGCTTCTATGCCTTGAGTGATACCCGGACGCCGGTAGCCTTTGCCGTCGTCTCCATGCTGGCCAACCTGATCCTCTGCCTCATACTGGTCGGCCCCTTCGGGGTCAGAGGGCTCGGTCTGGCCCTCTCCCTAAGCGCCATACTGGAGTTCTCCCTGCTCTTCCGGGTGCTGAGAAGGCGGATGTTCGGGCTGGAGGAAGGGCACGCCGTCAACTCGGTCACCCGTACCGCAGGCGCCACAGTGCTCATGGCTGAGGTGGTGGGACTGTTCATGGTTCTCCTGCACGTGTCCGGCCACCTGAACACCGGCAGTACAGGGGACTCCTTCCTGGCTCTAGTGGGCGGCGGCGTCATAGGGGCGGGCACTTTTCTCGCCGCCGCTTCCCTGCTCGGCAGCGAGGAGGTAGACATCCTTCGCAGTCGTCTGCCGATGCTGCGGGCCTCCGCCTGGATGAACCGTGGGGCCGCCGACACGGATTGAGCCTTGCGTGAGCACCTGAGCCGTCGTATAATGTGGCTACCGACGTTTGTTCCCATCCAACGCATTGGAGACGGATTTGAGCTTTGTGGATAAGGCCTTGGTTTGCCGCGACTGTGGCGGCAGTTATGTTTTCACCGCCGGTGAGCAGGAGTTCTACGCCAGCAAGGGCCTGCAGAATGAGCCCGTGCGCTGCCCCGCTTGCCGCGCCTCCCGCAAGACCGCACGCACCAACGAAGTGGAGGACGGCTACGTCCGCTACGGGGCGTTTGCCAGCTTTGGCGGCCGGACGCCCCGACAGATGCACCCCGCCACCTGCGCCGAGTGCGGCATGATGACCGAGGTGCCCTTCGTCCCCCGCGGCGACCGTCCCGTCTACTGCAGCAACTGCTACAACAAGATCCGCGCCCGCGAATCGGAAGCGTCTTCACTAGAGTCGTGACCGGCTGGGGGACGTTCGGATTCCCAGGGGGCAACATGCTGCCCCCGCTACGGCTTTGATTGACCAGCGATGGCGGGGGCCCTATACTTGACGCACGTCAAAGGCTGTGACGGAGACGAGTAGGCCGGTGGAGCCGGACAGCGAGTCCGGTCTGGTGGAAGCGTCCCGGAAGGGGATCCCGACAGAGTCGGGAGACACGGCGGCGCCGGTCGAAAATCCCTCCTGAGCCGTCGACCGAATCGTCGGCATTGCCGACCCAGTAGGCTCGACCGGATTCGCCTACCGTTATCAGAGGCGGGGGCATGAGCATGTGCCCCGTTGAGCGCCTCGGCTCGTCGAGGAATTAGGGTGGTAACGCGGGCATGATTTCGGCCCGTCCCTGGTGGGGCGGGCTTTCTTGTTGGAGGGAAGCGCGTGTTCAAGCCAGTGCCTACCAAGGTCGACTTCCCTGCACTGGAGCGCGACATCCTGCGCTGGTGGCGCGAGCAAGGGATGGTGGAGAAGTACCTCCACCGCAACCAATCATCGCCCGAGAAGTGGTCCTTCATCGACGGGCCGATAACAGCGAACAACCCGATGGGGGTCCACCACGCCTGGGGCCGCACCTACAAGGACATCTACCAGCGCCTCAAGACGATGCAGGGCTTCCGCCAGCGCTACCAGAACGGGTTCGACTGCCAGGGGCTGTGGATCGAGGTGGAGGTGGAACGGGAGTTGGGCTTCCGGTCGAAGCGGGAGATCGAGGACTTCGGCGTCGACCGTTTTGTGGAGGCGTGCAAGGAGAGGGTGCGCAGATTCTCCGCCACCCAGACGGAGCAATCCATCCGTCTCGGCTACTGGATGGACTGGGACAACTCCTACTACACGTTCTCCGACGAGAACAACTACACGATCTGGCACTTCCTCAAACGTTGCCACGAGCAGGGCTGGCTCTACAAGGGCCACGACGTCATGCCCTGGTGCCCCCGCTGCGCCACCGGCCTCTCCCAGCATGAGATCGTAACCGAGGGCTACAAGGAACTGACCCACCCCAGCGTCTACCTCAAATTCCCGCTGAACGACCGCGAGAACGAATACCTGCTCGTCTGGACGACAACCCCTTGGACCCTCTCGTCGAACGTGGCGGCGGCCGTTCACCCCGAACTCACCTACGTCCGCGCCCGCCAGGGGAACGATATCTACTACCTGGCCGGGTCTGCCCTGGGCTCCCTTCAGGGCGAATACGAAGTCCTGGGAGAGCTCCCAGGCCGGGAGATGCTCGGTTGGACCTATCGGGGCCCCTATGACGAACTGCCCCGGCAGGAGGGCGTAGAGCACAGGGTCATCCCCTGGGACGAGGTCAGCGGCACGGAAGGGACGGGTATCGTCCACATAGCGCCCGGCTGCGGCAAAGAGGACTTCGCCCTCAGCAAGGATTTCGGCCTCGCCGTCATCGCCCCTCTGGACGAGAGCGGCGACTTCCTGGAGGGCTACGACTGGCTCACCGGCAGGAACGTGAGTGAGGTCACACAACCCATCTTCGACAACCTGGACCGCAAGGGGATACTCTACCGCGTCGAAGACTACGCGCACCGCTACCCCGTCTGCTGGCGCTGCGACAGCGAGCTCGTCTTCCGCCTAGTGGACGAGTGGTTCATCTCCATGGACGAGCTGCGGCACCGCATCGCCGACGTCACCAGGAAGATCCGCTGGATACCCGAGTTCGGCCTGGGTCGCGAGCTCGACTGGCTCCAGAACATGGAAGACTGGATGATCTCCAAGAAGCGCTATTACGGCCTGGCCCTGCCCATCTACGAGTGCGCCTGCGGCAACATCGATGTCATCGGCGACGAAGAGGAGCTGCGGGAGCGCGCCGTCGACGGCTGGGACGAGTTCGAGGGGCACTCCCCTCACCGGCCCTGGGTCGATGCCGTGAAGATCCGCTGCTCCCAGTGCGGCGACCAAGTATCGCGCATCCGCGATGTCGGTAACCCCTGGCTGGACGCCGGCATCGTCCCCTATTCCACCCTCGAGTATCGCAAGAACCGCGCGCACTGGCAGGAGTGGTTCCCGGCGGACTGGATATCGGAGAGCTTCCCCGGCCAGTTCCGCAACTGGTTCTACTCCCTGCTGGCGACGAGCACCGTCCTCGAGAACCGCGAGCCCTTCCGTAGCTGCTTCGGCTACGCCCTCCTCCGCGACGAGCAGGGCGAAGAGATGCACAAGAGCAAGGGCAACGCCATCTGGTTCGAAGAGGCGGCCGAGCGGATGGGGGTGGACGTAATGCGCTGGCTCTTCTCCCGCCACAACCCGACGACAAACCTCAACTTCGGCTGGCACACCGGCGACGAGATAAGGCGCGGCTTCATCCTCACCCTCTGGAACACGTACTCCTTCTTCGTGACCTACGCCAACATAGACCGCTTCGACCCCCAGGCCGCCGCGGAGCCCGCGCCCCAAACCGAGCTTGACCGCTGGATTCTGTCAAATCTGAACCAGCTTGTCGACAACGTCGCCAATTCTCTGGACGCCTTCGACTCCATGACGGCGACGCGTCGCATCGAGGCCTTCGTAGAGGACCTCTCGAACTGGTACGTGCGGCGCAGCCGCCGTCGCTTCTGGAAGAGCGAGGACGACGCCGACAAGAGGGCCGCCTATCAAACGCTGCACCAGTGTCTCGTCACTCTCTGCAAGCTCCTGGCGCCCTTCCTGCCTTTCCTGGCGGAGGAGATGTATCAGAACCTGGTGCGCTCCCACGACGCCGGCACCCCCGAGAGCGTCCACCTCTGCGACTGGCCCCATGCCGACCGGTCGCTGATAGACGAGCGGCTGGACGAGGAGACGCGGCTCCTGATGAAAGTGGCGAGTCTGGGGCGGGCGGCGCGCAACGAGGCGAAGACCAAGATTCGTCAGCCGCTGGAGAGATTGATGGTCGTCGGTTTTTCGCCAAATGAGAGGCGCACGCTCGAAGATCGCAAGGCCGTACTGCTCGAAGAGCTCAACATCAAAGACCTGGCCTTCGCCGACGATGCCTCGCCGTACATTGGCGCCCAGGTCTTGCTCAACAAGGCGGCTCTGGGACCCAAGTACGGGTCGAGGCTCGCAGAGCTGGAAGAGCTGGCGGGAAGGCCGGAGGCATTCCAACAGCTCAAGTCGCTCTTCACAGAAGCGGAAGGTCAGCCGGTGGTCCGGCTAGGAGACTTTGAACTCGGTGAGGGCGACCTTACTTTGTCGATCCTGGATCGTCCCGGCTTCAGCCACGCGATGGACACGAAGGACATCGGGGTTGGGGACGGGGAAGGCATCAAGGCGCGCCTTGTCGCCATCGACACCAACGTCACGCCGGCGCTGGCCGACGAGGGGCTGGCGCGGGAGCTGGTGCACCGCCTGCAGACCATGCGCCGCAGCGCCGGCTTCGACATCGCCGACCGCATCGTCACCTACTATCAGGGCGGAGAGGACATCCGACGGGTGATGGCGGACTTCGGCGACTACCTGCGCCAGGAGACGCTATCCCGCGAGTTGGTGGAGGGAGAACCGCCCGCCGACGCCTATCAGGAAGAGCACACCGTCGACGGGCAACGGGTGCGCCTGGCGGTGCGGCGGATATAGACACAGCCGATCGGTGAGAAATGGCAGGGCCGGGATTTCGTCCCGGCCCTGCCTCAATGTCACCCAACGAACCTCTATGTGGGGGTCGCAGTAGGTGTTGGTGTAGACGTCGGTGTCGGCGTAGAAGTGGGTGGTGTCCCCGTGGGCGTGGGGGTGGCCGTAAAGTCATCGATGTCATCGGGACCAACGACCACTGGGGCGGTGACGCTGTTGTCGGCAATTGCATCGAACCACAGTTCATACTGGTCTATGTCGTCAACATCGATGTCGCCCGTGTCAATGGAGACGTCGAACGTCCCTGTATCGTTATCATCGATGTCGCCCGGCGTCGTGCTGAAGTCGCGGCCGACTGCTATTACGTTGCCGTCGTCGTCGAATAGCGCGGCGCAGACGTGGACGTTCTCCAGGTCTTCGTTGGCGTCGATTGAACCCGTGATGCGCGTCTCGTCGTCCGTGATGGTGATCTCGATATCGTCTTCGTCGACGTCAAGATCTGCGACGGCCTTGTGACCGAAGGTGAGCGGTCTGACAGTCTCCTTCGTCGTCCTCGCGTCTATTGAAGACGGCGCAGTTGCCTCAACCGGCGAATCCATATGCTTCTGCAGAGTCCGTGTGCAAGGGCTCGCGTTTTCGGTGTAGACGATGGTGCCCGATCTGTTCAGGAAGTCCACTTGGACGGAAGCAGCGACCACATCGACGTTGGACAGGTTGCTCGCCAGACCAACAAATTGGTTGGTGTCATCATCGAAGGTCCCAAACCGGACGATGCAACCGGCGGCGAGGATCCCAACCAAGGCAAGTAGAGCGACGATCAATCTCTTCATGATTCCTCTCCTTCCAACCCAGCTACAGTCGGCGTGCATACGACACGCAACTCCTTAAGGCTGCATGTTATAACGTCCCTCTGCGGAAAAGGTTAACGTGTGTTTTCCGAGCGGTTCTCCCAAAACCGCACGCCTCGCGCCGGCGCCCGCCCCACGTCCGGCTAGCTCCCCTGGCCTCTCCGGCCGTCATGCTGGCCGCGCGGGCGTTCATGAAACACCAGCCCCCTGAGAAGGCGTAGGGCCCTCCGCCTGAACGGCTCCCCGGGACCGGCCGCCCCGTACTCTCCCCGCTGCACCCGCGGGTACTCGACAGCCACAGCAGC
>DAOUEO010000208.1:0-2338 GCA_034430455.1 Dehalococcoidia bacterium
CCGAGTCGCTTCTGAGCCTCTCTCAAGAAGAGGCTGGGGACGCCGCCGCTGAGGTCGACGCCCTCTCCGTGGCGGGCCTGGTCGGTGCGCCGTCCCTGTCGCGCGCCAATCGGAGCTACATCAGCGTCTTCGTGAACAGGCGCTGGATACGCAGTCGCCTTCTCACCTACGCCGTCGAGGAGGCCTATCGCGGGCTGCTCACCACCGGCCGCTTTCCGGTCGCCGTCGTCGATATCCGGATCCCTCCCGCCGACGTCGATGTGAACGTCCACCCGGCGAAGACGGAGGTGCGGCTGCGGCGGGAGCGGGAGGTCTTCGGCGCCATCCAGCGGCGCGTGCGGGGCGTCCTCTCGCGCCACTCGCCCCTGCCCGACCTGTCGGCGTCGGCCTGGGAGGGCAGCGACGCGAGGGCGAAGGCGGGGTCGGTGGTCGATCCGGGAGGGCAGCCCGCGCTGCTTCCCCAGTCGGGAGATCTGTCGCCGTCCACTCCTGTGCCCGTGGAAGGGCCGCCTCCTCCCAGACGGCTGCCCGTCCTGCGCGCCCTGGGGCAGGTAGGCATGACCTACGTCGTCGCGGAGGGGCCGGAGGGACTCTACCTGGTCGACCAGCACGCCGCCCACGAGCGCGTCCTCTTCGAGCGCTTTCTCGGCCGTCGCGACGCCGCGGCGGAGGAAAGGCAGGCCCTCCTGGAGCCCGTGCCCGTCGAGTTGACGCCGCGCCAGCAGGCCCTCGTTGAGGAGATGGCCGAGGCGTTGGAGGAGCAGGGTTTCTCCCTGGAGCCGTTCGGCGAGCGTGCTTACCTGGTCAGGGCCGTGCCGGCCGCTCTGGGGGAGAAGGACATAGCCCAGGCGGTGCTCAAGCTCCTCGACCTCGTGGAGCGCGAGGACGCCGTCGCCGACCGGCGGGAGCGGCTGGCGATCTCCCTCGCCTGCCACAGCGCCATCCGCGCCGGCCAGGCCCTGAATCCGGAAGAGATGCGGGAGCTTCTGCGTCAGCTTGAAGAGACGCAGATGCCGCGCACCTGCCCCCACGGGCGGCCGACGATGCTCCACCTCAGCGCCGACGCCCTCGCCCGCGAGTTCCGCCGCCGCTAGCCCTATCCATCCTCTGGTCTCCGCTCCGCGCCGACCTCCGTAGCCGCTCATCCCCAATGACATCCCGCGCATATCCCTAAGGGTTTCCCCTACAGGAAACCCCTATTGCCGCCGATACTCATTTGGTCGGCCTCTTAGTCCACCAGAAGGCGGAGGCCCCCCAAACCACTGATCCTGGAAGAAGGAACACGGCCGCGATGCACACGGACTTTGAGACAGTCGCTCGACCGCAGCCCCGACAGACGCTGCTCGGTTCAGTGATGATAGGTGTGGGGATTGCCCTAATTGTGCTCTCCTCCGCCTTCTTCCTGGGTAGTGGGCCCGCGGCCGGCATAGAGATGAGTTCCGCCGACGTCGGCCCGGCCGCCGATGCGGGCCTGACAGACGCTCCGACGGGTGTCTTGCCGGCAGACGGCCCCAGCTCTGACACCGTGGACCGTCTTCTTGTTGAGATGGAGGATAGTCTGCCGGCGTCGGCGGATAGCGCCCCCGAGGCCGCCCTGCCGGAAGCAGCGCCGGTGCCGCCTCCGCCTCCGATAGCGACGCTGGTGCCAGCGGCAGTGCTGCCGGTAGCCCCTGCGCCCGCGCCTTTGCCCACGGTGCCGCCGCCTGTGCCGCCCACGGTGCTGCCACCCACGCCGACGCCTCTGCCGCCGCCTCCGCCCACGCCGACGCCTCTGCCGCCACCGCCCCCGGCGTCGCTGTCCGGCTTCGAGGCGGACATCCTGGCGGGAATCAACGGCCAGCGCGTTGCCGCCGGCCTGGCGCCGCTGCAGCTCGATTCCAACCTCGTGATGGTGGCCCGAGAGCGCTCCAACGACATGGTGCAGAAGGGCTACTTCGGGCACGTCAGCCCCACCGGCGACACCGCCTTCTCGATCATGGATCGCTACGGCATCCCTTACGCTTGGGCCGGCGAGAACCTGGCGCGCAACAATTACCCTGACAATGAGAGCGTGGCCGTGGCCTTGCGCGACTGGATGGCCAGCCAGGGCCACCGCGACAATATCCTCGGCATCCATTACCAGACGGTCGGCGTAGGCGCCGCCGTGGATGGGGCGGGGATGAAGTACTTCACCCTTGTCTTTGTCGGGTTCTAACTTCTAGGCACACCTCGCCCGCAGAGGGCGGGATTCGAGAGGCTCAAGGACGCCCGCGGTCATCTGCCGCGGGCGTCCGCTATCATGCCGTGCGGCGCAACGCCTCTAGTGGGGGGCTACAGGTCGACGAAGTAGAAGCTGCAG
>DAOUEO010000209.1:0-6145 GCA_034430455.1 Dehalococcoidia bacterium
TCCACTGCCGGAAGGCGCCGCGGCGGATCGGCATCTCGACGAGCTGATAGGAGACCACCGCGATCGCCAGGGTCGCCAGGACACGCACCGCGAAGAGGCCGTAGCCGTCCCAGCCCGTCCGGTCGGGGGTCAGCACGAGGTAGACGGGCCAGTGCCACAGGTAGACGCCGTAGGAGATGAGGCCGAGGGCGCGCAAGGGCGGAAGGGAGAGGATCCTGCCGATGGGGCCGCTCTCCGGCTGCACGGAGGCGGCGATCACGACGGCGACGGCGAGGGCAAGAAGGAGGAAGCCGCCGCGGTAGAGGAAGACGCTATCGCCGGAGGCCGTGGCCCAGACCCAGCCGAGGCCGGCGGCGCAGACGAGCGCGGCGATCTGAAGCGTATGCCTCGCGGGGCGGGAGCGCAGGGGGCCGCGCCGGAGGAGGAGCATCGCCAGCGCCGCCCCCATCAGCAGGGACTGCGCCCGCGTGTCGGTGCCGTAGTAGACGCGGGAGGGGTCGGTTCCGGGATCGAAGAGCCAGCCCATGAGGAAGGCGGAACCGGCAATCATCACCAGCGATATCGCGAGCAGCTTGCTCAGGGAGACGCGCGCCAGGCGCAGGAGGACGAGGAGCAGCAGCGGCCAAAACGCGTACCACTGCTCCTCAATCGCCAGCGACCAGGTGTGGCGCAGGGGAGAGGGGACGGAGAACTGATCGAAGTAGGACTGCCCGGCGAACAGGGGGCGCCAGTTGGCCACGTAGCCCAGGGTGGCAAGGGCGTCGCCGCGAAGTCTGTCGATCTCCTGGGGCGCGGCGAAGACGAGGGCATAGACGCCGACGCCGATGAGCATTAGGAAGAGCGCCGGGAGGAGCCGGCGGGCCCGACGCGCCCAGAAGGCGGAGAGGGCGATGGCGCCGCGGGCACGCCACTCCAGGAGGAGGAGGCTGGTGATGAGGTAGCCGCTGAGGACGAAGAAGGCGTCGACGCCGAGGAAGCCGCCGCGAGCCCAGGGAAGGCCGGCGTGGAAGGCGAGAACGGCGGCGACGGCCAAGGCGCGGATGCCGTCGAGTGCCGGCTGGTAGGAGAGGCGGCGCCCGCCGTGGTTCGCGGCCTGGCCTTGATTAGAGATCACGGATCGCCCCCGCCGGGAGATTGCATCGCCTCTGCAATCGTCCGTGCTGTGTACGAAGAAACTGTACTACCGCTTCCGCCGGCCTGTCAACGCCGGGGCGTTGCGCCCGATGGGCAGCGGCGGCGTTGTCGCCGGAACATGAGCGTTTTTCTTCCCACCCTCCCACCCCAGGGGTGTCTCAGGAGATCAAGGGGACACCCCTTGAACCCCGCCAGAGGGGGAACCATCCCCCTCTGGACTCCCCCTTTTTCCAGTCAAGGGCTTCGAGGCGATTAGGACGCCTAGATCACGCGGCGGGCAGGGAGGGCGCAAGGAAAGCGCAACCGCAGCGAGCAGCCCACGCCGGCGATATGGCGACCACGACGCGGACTGCCGCGAGCTGTGCCAGGTCGGTGGCCTTACTCAGGCTTGGGCGCCTGGGGGGACAGGGAGGCTGCGGCCAAGGTCGAGCGCAGAAGCGTGAACATTCGCCGGAGATCAGCCGAGTCGGCCTCGATCTGGGCAGCGGTGAAGGCGCCGTCAAAGAACGCGATGGCGAGCCGTGCGAAGTCGTGGGCGGTCGCGCCGTCCGATCCGGGCCGCTCGAACCCGCAAGCGGCGAAGAGGCGGGCCAGCATTTCCATTCCGTGCGCCCGGTGTGAGCTGATGATCTCAAGGGTGCAAGGGTCAGCGTGCTGCCGCTCAAGCGCCGCCATGAGCATCAGCCGAATGTACTCAGGGTTTTCGGTGAGGGCCTCCGACATGTAGTCGAAGTACGCGGTGAGCCCGTCGATACTCGATCCAGGGCGGTCGCTCATGAACCGGGCCATTGACCGCTTTGACTGCTCGAGCCACCGTTTCGCCGAATCTTCCAGGACGGCGGCGAAGATGCCAGCCTTGTTGCCGAACTCCCAGTACATGGAGCTGGGCAAGACGCCCGAGGCCTTGCAGATGGCGGAGATGCTGGTCGCGGCGTAGCCACGTGCGGCGAACAGCTCCGCGGCCGCTCCGAGCACACGCTGGCGGGTGTCGTGCTTTCTTCTTCCCTTGGGGATTGAACGTGGCATCGCTGGTACCAAGTTATACGGTCGTGCCGGATCGGTCAAGCTTCCGCCGGTTTGGTCAAGAGCTGTAAGGGCAGAGGGAGGCCACCCGAGCGGGTGGCCTCCTTGTGCCTCGGGTGCGCTGTGCCGGGGTCGCCTTTACACAACAGACGACGCCAGCATGGCCGCGCTACTTGCAGCGGCCCGGGCTAGCTTACCTCCACCAGTGCCACCATGGCCACCAGGGCCACTGGTTGGTCTCCTGGAAGTAGGTGTTGAACTGAACCAAGACGCGGTGACTCTCAGACGCCCAGTTGGGGATGCTGATGGTCTGCGCCAACGTCGTGTCGCCTCTCGGCTCGGCCGTGAAGGTGATCGTCCCATCCGGCGGCTCAGTCGCGGGCATCCAGATGTCCACGCCTGTCTGGAAGGACGTTTGGAAATACGTTATCGGTTTGAGGGTCGAAACCTTATCCATGGGACTGTCGAGAGCGAATAAACTGTCGTGCGCATGTATTCCAAGGGTGAAACTGCTTCTGGTAGCGACCAATGGGTTGCTCAGTACGTTGAGCGTCGGCGGCGTCGGATTATCCGGGTCATCGTCCCAGGCGGGACTCGATGTGGTGACCCACAGGGTGTCGTTCATAGGGTCCTGATCGGACCACCACTCAAAGTACCTGAGGACGACCACAGCGGTGTGGTCCGGGCCTTTCGCCGTTATCCTGAGGAGAGGGGAGTCAGCCGGCGTCGCGAGCAGCCGGATCAGGTGGTCGTCCCGTATGAACGGCTGGAAGTAGTAGTTGGTTTCGAAATCAACGTCGGTGCGGAGCAGGGTGAATTCGTAGTGCTTGTTTCCATTGACCCGAACGGGACCAAAGTCGCCATCCGCCCCGATCTCGATGACCTTCTTCGGGTGAGAGCCCTTCCTGTGGCCCGTGTCGGCGTTGATCTCCCAGATCTGCAGAGTGGACCCCTCCACCGGGGTGTTCGCCGGGAAGTAGACCGCCCTTCCGGAGATCTCAACCTGACCCGGAGGTTCGGCAATGACGCGCGTTGTCCACGGCTTCTTGCCGGTGAAGTACTCGTACTGGATGGCGAACGACTCTTCGGAGGTCACGCATTGGGTGTGCCCATGCAGCGCGACGCGATACGTGTTCGGGCCCATGTAGTTCGGGTTTTCCTCACGATATATGCCTATGCAGTCCACCGGCTCAGGGTTCCCCGGGCATTCGGGATTCTCCCCAGCCGACGCCGAGTCGACGGAGATGTACTTGGCGACCTTGGCGCTCCGCTCCGGTGAGCTGTTCAGGTACTCCTTCATGAGCAGTGAGCCGTACGAATGCGAGACTACGTAGATCTGGTCGTCGCCAGTCTCGGCCATGACCGCGTCGAAGAAGTCATCCATTTGCTCGTTGTATGGCTGTATGGACTCGTCGACGCGGTCGAGCGCTCTTACTACGTTGGGATAGCCGTTGCTTGCGAATCGCATGGCCTGGCCCTCGTACTGGGCCGCCGAACCCGATCCGCCGTGCACGTAGACTATCGGCAGCAGGCGCTTCCCATGATGGCAGGCGTCGGCAGTCGTCGGCACCGCTGATCCGGCAACGAATGCGCCGGCCAGCACGACCACGAATGCAGCAATAAAACGGAATAGCCGAAGGTTCATCGTAGTTCTCTCCTGTTTCTCTCTGCGGCGGGGATTCTTCTCCCTCTAGGCGGCGGTCTTCTGTTCGGATCACATGGCGCACCCCCTCCATGGCTAGAACGAACGCTCCATAAAGCGTCACCGATGATAGCATTCTCTTTGGAGGCTGTCAAGTAGCTGCGCCGGTTTGGTCAAGAGCTGCAAGGGCGGAGGGAGGCCACCCTTCCGGGCGGCCTCCCTGTATCTTGAGTGCGATGTGCAGAGGTTGTCCTTACCGATTACGGCCGCGCTACTTGCAGCGGCCCAGCCTAGCTTACCTCCACCAGTGCCACCAGGGCCACCAGGGCCAGCTGTTGATCTCCTGGAAGTAGGCGTTGGGCATGACCAGGACGCGGTGATTCTCAGACGACCAGTTGGGGATGTTCATCGTCTGCGGCAACGTCGGGAACTTTCCCGGCTCGTTCACGAGGGTGATCGTCCCATCCGGCGGCTCAGTCGCGGGCATCCAGATGTCTACACCCGTCTGGAAGGCCTGCGTGTAGAACCAGTCTTCCCGAAGGAGGGTCGAAACCTTATCGATGTCCACGTCGAATGTGTGTATCCCGAGCTTGTTGGCCCGCGGGGCGATATTCGCCTCGCTCAGTATGTTGAGCGTCGGCGGGGTCGGATTGACCGGGTCATCGTCCCAGGCGGGACTCGATGTGGTGACCCACAGGGTGTCGTTCTCGCTCTCCGCACCCGTCAGGTAGTCGAAGTACCTGAGGATGATCAAAGCGGTGTGGTCCGGGCCTCTCGGCGTGTGCTCGTAGAGGGCGGAGTCAGGCGGTGCCACGAGCAGCCGGAGCAGGTAGTTGTCTCGTATGAACGGCTGGAAGTAGTAGTGGGTGATGTAATCGACGTCGGTGCGGTACAGGGTGAACTCGTAGTGCTTGTTTCCATTGACCCGAATGGGACCAAAGTCGCCATCCGCCCCGATCTCCATGACCTTCTTCGGGCGATGGCGCTTCCTGTGGCCCGTGTCGCCGTCGACCTCCCAGATCTCCAGCGTGGTCCCCTCCGCAGCGGTGTTCGCGGGGAAGAGGATCACCCTTCCGCCGACCTCAACCTGACCCGGGGGCTCGGGAAGGACGAGCGTTGTCCAGGGCTCTCTGCCGGTGAGGAACTTGTACTGCTCGACGAATGACTCAGCGGCGGTCACACATTGAGTGTGCTGAAACTGCGGGAAGTTGACGTTGTTCGGTCCCAGTGAGCCGCTTTGAGATATGTTCAAGCAGTCCACCGGCTCAGGGTTCCCCGGGCAGACGTCGCCCTTGGAGCCATCGATGTTTATGTACTTGGCAACCCTGGCGCTCCGCTCCGGCGAGCTGTTCAGGTAGCCGACCATGTACATTGTGCCGGCCGAATGCGCGGCCACGAAGATCTGGTCGTCGCCGGTCTCGGCCATGACCGCGTCGAAGAAGTCATCCATTTGCTCGTAGACCGGCTGTATGGACGACGAGAAGCGGTCGAGCCCCGTCACCAGGTTGGGATAGCCGTTGCTTGCGAATCGCTGGGCCTGCACCTCGTACTGGGCTCCCGAACCCGCTCCGCCGTGCACGAAGACTATCGGCAGCAGGCGCTCCCCATGATGGCAGGCGTCGGCGGTCGTCGGCACCGCTGATCCGGCAACGAACGCGCCGGCCAGCACAACCATGAATGCAGCAATAAAACGGAATAGCCGAAGGTTCATCACAGTTCTCTCCTCTTCTATGTGGCGGGGGTTCCTCTCCCTACAGGCGGCAGTCTTCTGTTTGGATCACATGGCGCACCCCCTCCGTGGCTAGAACGAACGCTCCATATAGTGTCGCCGATGATACCATCCTCTCCAAAGGCTGTCAAGCAGCTTGGTGGGGAAAATTCGGCAAATTTCACAGCAGCAAGTGCGGGCCTGCCGCCTCCAGGTCGCGCCGCGGAGCCACCGCTCCCGCCCCGGGTTGCCGACAGCGCGGAGGACACGCGTCGGGGGGCGTTGTGCGCGATGGGCGGCGTCGGCGTTGTCGCCGGAACATGAGCGTGGTCTATCCCACCCACCCGCCCCAGGAAGGTTTGGGGGGACACCCCCATACCCCCGGCAGGGAGGGAGAATCCCTCCCTGCACCCTCCCTTCTGGCCGTCAAGGCCTTCGAGGCGCTTGGGAGGCCTCGATCAGACGAGGCGCAGGAAAGGCGTAAGGAAAGCACAAGGGAAGCGAAGGCGAAGCGTCAAGCACAACGCGCGGCGGCGACGCTAGACTGCGACCATCGAAAGCGGAAGGGAGGACGGTCTGCCATGAAAAGCCCTGGAAGCAAGGCGCCTGTTCTCCTATCGAGGAGGCCGAGGCCCGCC
>DAOUEO010000210.1:0-5725 GCA_034430455.1 Dehalococcoidia bacterium
CCGTTGCCCCGGTTGTGCATCTGGATCGACGGCTCATAGATGTGCCGCCCGCGCACGGGGATCGAGCAGGCGAAGCCGGTGACGCCGCAGCCGCCCTCGTCGCTGGCGCGCCGCTCGACGACCCGCGGCTTCCCTTCCAGCAGCTCGGCCCGTGATCTGATTATCCTCTCGGGGGCGTCAGACACCGCTCTCACCCCCTTCGTTGGCCCAGT
Source organism: Dehalococcoidia bacterium (assembly GCA_034430455.1). Classification (GTDB taxonomy): domain Bacteria; phylum Chloroflexota; class Dehalococcoidia; order DSTF01; family JALHUB01; genus DAOUEO01. Next base: position 213 of record DAOUEO010000210.1, read on the forward strand.
CGACGCGACGCAGGCAGTCGGTGCGGCCCCGCAGTTCACGGACGCTCTTCATGCCGAGGCGGCAGAGAACCTCCACTATCTGCTCCCGCCAGGCGGCGAACAGGTTGATCAGCCGCTGTGTCGCCCAGTCGATGTCCACCTGCTTGATCAGCTCGCGATCCGTGGTCGCGATGCCGCGGGCGCAGCCGCGTCCGCTCTCGCAGTTGCCGCAGCGGATGCAGCCCAGCGCCACCAGCTCCGACGTGCCCACGACAACCCCGTCGGCCCCCAGGGCTATCGCCTTGAGCACGTCATGGGCCGTCCGGATGCCGCCGCTGGCGATGAGGACGACCTCGTCGCGGATCCCCTCCTCGGCCAGAAAGCGGTGCACCCTGGGAATGGCGTACTCCACCGGCATAGCGATGTTCTTCTTGGCGATGTCGGGCGCCGCGCCGGTGCCCCCGTAGCTGCCGTCGATGTGGACGATGTGCGCGCCGGCGTGGTAGCTGCCCACCGCCACCATGTCCACGTCCGTCGGCGTCGAGACCTTCACCGATACCAGGGCTCGCGGGTTGATCTCCTTTACCCAGTCGATGTGCTTCTTGTGATCCTCGACGGAGTAGACGCTGTGGAAGGGGAAGGGCGAGAAGAGGGCGTTGCCCGCCACCGCTTGCCGCATCCGCGCCACGTCCGGCGTGTTCTTGTCGCCCAGAAGGTGGCCGCCGAGGCCGGGCTTGGCGCCCTGCGCGTACTTGAATTCGACGATCCGCACCCGCTGGATCGTCTCCTCGCGCACGCCGAACAGCCCCGTCGCGATCTGCGTGATCATGTGATCGTCATAGGGCTGAAGGCGGTCGGGGTAGCCGCCCTCGCCGGTGCAGGTGAAGGTGTTCCAGGCGACGGCCGCTCGCGCCCGCGCAATCATCACGTGAATGCTCACCGAGCCGAAGGACATGCCGCCGCCGTAGATCGGCAGGTCGATGCTGATCTCGGGCCGGCCGTCGCCGCGCCGGTTCAGGTCGAGCCGCGTATCGATCTCAGCCGGGTTCACAGGAAGCGGCGGCTTCTCGGGGAAGCGAAAGCGCAGGGCGTCGAAGCCGCCGCCGGACGCGCCGTGCTCGTACTCGATGCCGTTCGTCGGCGTGTGCCCCGTCTCCGCCTGCTGCCAGGTCGAGATGAGCAGGTCGGACGTCCAGCGCGGGTCGCCGATGGCGTCCGCCGTGGGATTACGGCCCACCGAGAGCGCCTTGTTCGGACAGTGCTCAACGCAGTAATGATCCGTCTCGGCGCAGCTCGGCCCGATGCAGAGGTGGTCGCGCGGACGCAGCGGCAAGGCGTAGCCGGGCGGCTTCACGTGCACGCCGTAGGGGCAGATATCGACGCAGATGCCGCAGGCCTGGCAATCCGCGCTCCGCCGCACCTTGTAGCGGCCGATGGGATTGCGGTAGCGGTCGGGCATCGGCCGCACCTCCCGTTCGACGGCCGCCGGCGGCGGCTGATAGAAGCGCTGGGCCTCGCCCGCGGGCCGCGATTCAGTAGCTGATGTCACCGAACGCCTCCCTGTCCAAGTCTTCCAGGAACATCGCCCGTCCCGTCTCCCCCCGCAGTCGCCGCACCTCGCGGATCCCCATCGCCCCCAGCACCTCGATCAACTGCGAGTGCCAGGCGCCCATGAGGTTCACCATTCGCCGGGCGGCGTAATCGACGTCGACCCCCTGAATGGCGACCGGACACGACCCGTCGTGGTCGCCGCCGCAGACGCGACAGCCGAGGGCGACTAGCAGGGGCGCGCCCACGGCCACCAGGTCGGCGCCGCAGATGATGGCCTTCGCCATGTGTTCGGCCAGCGCGATGCCCCCGCTCGCGATCAGCGTCACCTCATCGCGGACGCCCTCCTGCACCAGCCGCGTGTGCACCTCCAGCAGCGCATCCTTGATTAGACGCGGTTGCGCCGTGCCGGTCTCGCAGCCGTGCACGTCCGCGCAGAGATGGATCACCCTGACTCCCTTGGCGTAGAGGTCGAGCACGCGGTCGCCGGCGTCCGGCTGGAGCGGCAGGCGGATCGCCACCACGAGGCCGGGGTTGGCGCTGCGGGCCCTCTCCAAGGAGGCCAGAGCGTTAGGGGCGTCCTCGATCTCCAGCAGGCGCAGCCGGCGCAGCAGCGGCTCCTGCCCGGCGACCTCCTCCGCCGCCATCAGCGGGGCCAGGAGGGGGAGATCATCCTTCTCGGCCAGTGCGACGTCCTTCAGGCGGAGGACGCTCAGGGTGCCCAGTTCCCTTGCCGTTGCCAGGCGCGCGCGGACGAGACGCTCCCCGTCTCCGCCCCAGGGGGGGATGTCCAGGATGAGCGGCAGCGGAACCTCGATGAGGGGCCCCGCCGCTTCCGGCTTTCCATCCGCCCCCAGCCGCAGGCGCATCGGCTTCGGCCCAATGTCGACGGACGTGCTGATGTACTCGCGCCCGTGGATCCCGTCCCGTGTGGGGCGCACGATCTCGGACATGTCCGTCCACATCGAGTCGAACCCCGGCCCCGAGAATGGCCCCCGGTAGCCGGCACCCGACACCGGTATCCGCCCGGTCTCTGCCTGATCCCATGTCGTCATAATCACTTCCGGACGCCAGCAGCCGTCGCCGAGCGTCAGCAGCTCCGGGTTGACGGAGAGCGAGAGCAGGCCCTTCGTGCAGCCCTGGACGCAGGAGAGGCAGGCGCGGCAGTCGTACAGGGGCTCCAGCGGCGCCTTGGGGTCGCGGTCGTGGGCGCGCTCCAACGACCAGATGTCGTTCACGCAGGCCGTCTTCACGCAGTTGCGGCAGCGTGCGCAATCCTCCCGCCAGTCGATGATCGCGTGCTTGCCGATCCGCCGAAATCGCGCCGGCGTGGGCACAGTCGGTATGTGGTAGCGTTCGGGCAACTCTCTCTCCGCTCTATCTCTGGGCGAGCCCCGCCCCGGCGATCACCGCCGCGATCACCTCCGGCGTCCTGCCTCCCATGATGTGGACCCCGCGTACGCCGTCCGCGCCCTTGAGCGCCGCCGCCGTCTCGGCGCAGACCGCGATGCCCTCGGACCCGGCGTCTTCAGATTCGCGCAGCCTCGTCATCACCCCATCAGGGATGCCCAGGCGGCGCCGCAAAGCCTCCGCCTGCTCGACGCCCGTCAGCGGCTGAACGCCGGCGATGATATCGACCCGCTCCTGAAGGCCCTCCTGCCGGACAGCGCTCAGCCATTCCTGGAACGACGCCGGGTCGAAGACGGGGCGCGTAAGCAGGAACCGGGCGCCCGCCCTTACCTTCTTCCTGACATCGATCAGGCTCAGTTCGAGCGGCCTCAGATGAGCGTAGGCCTCCGCGCCGATGAACAGCGGGCTGCCCGCGTCGCCCTCCATCTCCTTGAGCAGCCCGATGAGCTGCACGGGGTCGACGTCGTATGCTGCCGCCTCCTCCGGTTGAGGGCCCAGCGACTGATGGTCGCCGGGCAGGCAGAGGACGTTTCTCACGCCCAGCGCCGCCGCCCCCCGGACATCGGAGAGGAGCGCGCTCCGGTTGCGGTCGCGTGTCAGCACGGTGAGCGCGGTCTCCACGCCCTGTCCGGCCAGCAGCGTCGAGCAGACGACGGCGGAGATGCCCCGGCCGCCGCCGTCCGAGACGACGAGCGCATCGAGGGCGGGCGGGAAGGCCGCCGCCGACCGCTTCACGGCGTCGGCGTCCCCCGTCTCGGGCGGCACGTACTCGGCAGTGACGGCCGGGCGGCCGGAGCGCAAAGCCCGTGCTAGACTCGAATTCGCCTCTGCCTGTCCCATTTCAGTCGACCCTTTCATCGCTGCTCCTGCCCAGGGGATTCGGCGCCAGCCCGGCCAGCGCGGCGGCGAGCGCCTCGTGTATTCCATCAGGTCGCGGAGTCGCGTCCGTCCCTCCGCTCGCCGCCGCGGGCGATTCGAGCAGCAGCAGGCGCTCGCCGCCCAGCCCGATCTCGTCCAGCAGTCCCTTCACGTAATCGACCCTCTGCTGGATACGCCGCCGCCCTTCCAGGTAGCGGCATTCTCCGTCGCGACACGTGAGGAGGAGCACCAGGTCCGCTCCCGCCTCGAACGCCTTGAGGAGATGCTCCGGCTGCAGTCTGCCCGAGCAAGGGACAGATATCTCATGCACCGGGAGCGGCCCGTCCTCCGTCACGGCTTGCGACAGCCCGCTGTGGGCTGATGAGCCGGCGCATCGGAAGGCGACGATGTTGCGTCGCGCCTCCCGCGGGTCGCCGCCCGCGTCGTGACCATCTCCCCTTCTTTTGATGTCTCGCATCGTTGCTCCTCGGATGGAATCTTCGGGCGCCGTCGCGGGCAGCGCCTATTCCCCCCATCCGATGTTGTCCTCGCCTGCAGCCCAGTAGGCAGACGCGTCTTGTCCACCAGCAGACTGCCCCGGTAGCGTATATAGCGGCTGAGACGCGCCCTGATGGTTTCCACCCCGCAACTGCCGCACATCAAAGCAGTCGAGAGCGCGCAGGATCTTGCCGCCTTTCAGGAAGAGGGTGCTGGTCCCATCGATCTTGAACGGGCGCCCACTCGCGGGGATACCCGCGAACTCTCCCTCCTGAGTGCCCTCGATAGTCCATCTCAGAAGCACGTGTTCGCCGTTGAAGTCGGGGGCAGCGGTGAGCGCAAGGGTCAGGTCGGGCACCGCAGAGCAGACGGCGGTGAGATGCCGGCCGATCTGCTCCCGCCCGACCATCACGCTTCCCTCACCGAATTCTGCGTAGCTGCCGTCCGTGGCGAACAAAGAGGACACCCTTGGGACGTCGCGGGCGTTTCGGGCGGCGACATACTCAGCGACTACCCGGCAGGCACTCCGGCGTTCAGAATCGTCCGTTATCACAGCAGCCTCCTGGATCGGGTCCCACCCTTTGCGGCGTCCGCTGGCCGCGCTTGCGGAGCGGGCGCGATGTGGGTGGGCGGCATGTGGCCACCGCTTGCCGCTATCCCCCCACGCCTCATATAATGCGCTTCTCAAGGGAAAAAGTCAATAGGGAACGCATTCTAATTCCGCGGAAAAACTGACGGTACAACGCGAACCCGCGAAGCAGCCGTTAACGGCTGTGCACGGCCGTCGGAGGGGTTGACCAAAGAGGAATACTTGGAGCGGGAAACGGGACTCGAACCCGCGACCCTCTGCTTGGGAAGAATCGGGTAGGAGGCTCCTGATCTTTTCAGGGGCTAGTTGTTAACCCTCTAGATTCAGAATCTTCAGGGAAACTTCAGGGAAAACACAGGCTGGCGGCAGTTCCCGCCGTGGGAAGCCAAGCTGTGGGGTGCCAAAACCCCATCCGTATCTGTGGCGCCCATACTTTGGATCGTCCTTATGCGCGGTCAAGTGCACAGACCATCGGTCCCCGAACGGTGGCCCCGACCCTGTGCGTGCCGGGCAGAGGGTCAGGGCCTCGTGCTGCCGGAGCGACGCACACGATCCGGACATCGTGGTGTGTCTCCCGGGCAGCCACGGCCTGGCAGGAAACGCCGTCATCTCCGTTGACACGCCGGCAACC
>DAOUEO010000211.1:0-5808 GCA_034430455.1 Dehalococcoidia bacterium
AGCTGACATTGCCCCCGCTTTCGTTGAGCCAGGACACCCGTGAGCCGTTGATCTCATCCCAGCTACCGCCCGCGTTGTCCTCCACCCAGACCCGCCACTGGCTGTTGTTCTCTACGCCCACTATCTGCCCACCGACTTCATCATCGCTGGTGCAGCTGGCGTTGGCTACGTGGCAGCCGGTGGCACTGTTCGGCTTCAGCACCAGGAGCGACCCCGCAAGGGCAACCGCGGTTGCGACTGCGAAGAACACCCCCAGGATGCGCCGCGTATCAAATGATCTCAATCTCACTCTCATATTCCCGACCTCCTGGCTACGCCTGTGACAAAAAAACCGCCGGCTTCAGCGCCGCCCCGCTCGAAACGGGGCCTGAAGACGGCGGCTGAAGACCTCCGAAATCAGCCCTTCGGTAGCCCGGCCACCATAGTCTCTCATTGCTATTGCCGCTGTGAACGTCCCTGTCGGAGCGGGGAGACCTTAGATCCGCGGCTTTGCGCTGGCGCGGTTTCCCGTGCCTTTGCCCTTTCGGAGACCTACTATATTCACTGTTCTTAAAGAAGGGGCCAAGGGACCGGCTTAGGGCCCCGCCTCCCCTGGTCCGGGTCCCTCAGCCCCTAAAAATACCGACCCGCCGCCTCCAGCAGAAGGGGCGGGCTGAAGGACTTGTCGAAACCAGCCCTTCGGTAGTCCGGCCGTCATACCCCGGACTCAGTTGGGGGCTTAGACCCGTGGACTTTGCGCTCCCCGCAAAGCGGGGAGGCAGGCCTGTGATTCGCCTGCTAACACGGTTTCCCGTGCCTTGCCTTTTCGGAGGCGTATTCACTTTTCGAGGTGCTGGAGCCCGGCGGAGGAACCTTCCTTGGCCGTACCCGCCGCTCTCGGTCACGCCCTCCCCAACGAGGGGACCAAGCTGGGCCTCCACGCCTCCTTGCGAATTACAGGCCAGCGGAAAAGAGTCGAATATTAGAGGGAAGAGCCCAATGCTCTTTATCCCAGGATTTAGCCTATTCCGTTAGGCTGACAACAACGCCATATTGTCATATGGCCGATAGACTGTCAAGTAGCGATATCAATGTACGCTTCATCAAAAACTGAAACGCTGGACACGGACGATCATTACAGACGGCTGCCGCACGGCGGCGACCGACGGAGATGGCGTCCGGCTTGGGAGACACGACGCTGTTATGCTTAGACTATCAAATGAAGAGGGCCAAACGATGGCCGAGTACGGCCTCATCATGGCCCTCATTGCGGTAGTGGTCATAGCGGGGGTCACGTTGCTCGGCAACAACCTCAATGCGCTCTGGGCGGTGCTTTCCGACGCCATTATCTGATGCCCACTCCGCGTTTGGGTCTCGGAATCGGGAGAGGCGGTCTGACCCAACGCAAGCTGCCGCCGCGAATCTCCGCGCGGTTCGGCTCAGGGGCGCCCCTTCGGTTGACTATGCTCTGCGGACCCGCCGCGGGGCATCGTTGCGTCAACGCTATGAAAAGCGGCGCAGTTTGTCCGAGAATATAATCGATGGCACGAAAAGGGAAGGTGGCGCTCGCAGTCGCCGTACTGCTCGGGGCGCTGGTTCTGGCGTTGTCGGCTCTTGCTGCCCTGGCCACCGAACCGGCTACTGTGAACGTCGCCAGCCTGGATGACAGCCAGTTCCCCGATGTCACAGTCGTAGTCGACGCCCTCGACGTCAACGGCCGCCCCATCCCGGGGCTGACCCGCGACAACTTCCAGGCCACGGTGGGCGACCAACCCGCCCCGATCAGCGATCTCCAGGCTGCCGTAGACGCTAATGTTAGCCTTGCCGTCGTCTTCGTCGTCGACGTCAGCGGCAGCATGCAGGGTGCGCCTCTGGAGCAGGCGCGGATGGCCGCCAAAGACTTCGTGGGTGGCCTCTCGGCGCAGGATGAGGTCGCCGTCCTTACCTTTAGTGACAGCGTCGCCCTGGCCCAGGACTTCACCAGCGACAAGGGGGCGGTAAACCTCGCCCTTGATCGCCTTCAAGCGGAAGGGAACACCGCCCTCTATCAGGCGGCCAGCGATGCGGCCTTCAAGGCGGCTGCATCTCCCCTGTCGCGAAAGGTCATCATCCTTCTCAGCGATGGGGTCGACTATGGCGACAAGAGTGCCGTCTCCCGCGATGATTCCATCGCCCAGGCGCGGTACATCGGCGTTCCCGTATACACCATAGGGTTGGGGAGCGATATCGACCGCGACTACCTGCTGGCGCTCTCTCAGTCCACCAGGGCGCAGTCTCTGGAGACGCCGACGGCGGAGGGGCTCTCGCAGCTCTACGCAGACATCGGCACCCTCCTGCGCAGCCAGTACATCGTCAGGCTGACCTCGCCCGTCACCGACCGCAGCGCGTCCCTGTCCCTGTCGATCTCCGTGACCGTGGACGGGGCCACCGCCGCCGCGACGGCGACGCTGCCGGCGAAAGCGCCGGTGGAGGGCCCGCGCCTCTCCCTGACGGGGCTCGCTGAGGGGCAGCGGGTCGAATCAGCCATCACCATAGACGCCGAGGTCACCGCCGCAAACCCTGTTGCCAGCGTCAGATTCCTGGTCGACGGGGAGAGTGTCGGGGAGAGCTCGGCGTCCCCCTTCCAGCTATCCCTCGACCCCGCCGCGTTCGCGCCCGGCGAGCACACCCTGCGCGTCGAGGCTACGGACTCCACAGGCGCTGTGGGGCAGGTGGAGACCTCCTTCCTGGTGGGGGCGCCCGTCGTCGCCGCCGGCGGTGGTGGCGGTGGCGGTGGGGTTCCCCTGCTGCCGCTCGTGGGGGCGCTCCTCCTGGTTCTGCTGGCTGCTGTCGGTGGGTACTATCTCCTCTTCCGGCGGCGGCGGCGCGTCCGTCTGCCGCGCCAGACCGTCCAGGTGCGGCTGCGGCCCTGGTCCAATTCCGGCGCCAACGCCTCCGCCGTCACCCTGAGTGACTGGGCGGAGCCGGTCGCTGAGGAGCCGCCTCGCCAGACAGTGAACGAGGTCCGCGGCAAGCTCATAATCGTCTCCGGGCCCGGCGCCGGCCAGGAGTTCGCCGTAGGGAGCAGGCCCATCAGCATAGGCAGCGCCAGTTGGTGCGCCGTAGTCCTGCCTGATGACGGTGGTAGCATCGGCCCGGAAGAGGCGAGGGCATGGGTGCACCACAGCAACCGGCTCATCCTCCACAGTCTCACCCGGCTCAGCGTCCTTGCCGCCGAGGGAACCAGCGGCGGCTGGACGTTCCTCCAGGAGGGCGAGGAGATCAGCATCGGCCCCTGCCGGCTGGCCTTCCGGCTGGTGACGGCGACGGCGCAGTCAGAAGAGGAAAAGGCCGTCAACGACGCCCTTGGCGAGGCGCTGGGGGGATTCTCCTCTCCCCCCGAGGACATGGCCGCCGGCGCCGAGAACGACTTCTACTGATCTTCCCCTAGCGCGTCGCCCTCGCAAGTCGACTAACCTCGTTCCCCGTACCTCTCGATTTATCTCCCAACTGGTGCCTCCAGCCACTACTGAGCGCCCCTGAGCTGCCGATACTAACTAGGTGAACTCCCTAAGGGATATGCCCTAAGGGATATGACCCATGGTGTATCGGCTGAGGTCTCTTGGCATCCCTAAACGGTGCTAGGGGGAGTGAGGACAGCAGGTGCTCAAGCTAGACAAGCCGCCGGTAACCGACGAGCGACTCCTCGTCAGCCGGGCGATAGCGCGGGACGGTGAGGCCTTCGGCGATCTCTATGACCGCAGCGTGATACGGGTCTACCGGCACATTTACTACTTAATAAACGATGTGAAAGAGGCGGAGGACCTCACCGCCCAGACGTTCCTCCAGGCATGGGAGGCGATCGACCGCTTCCAGCCGCGGGGCGCTCCTTTCGTCTCGTGGCTGCTGCGGATCGCCCACAACCTGGCCGTCAGCCATCTGCGTAGCCGCAAGAGCGACACCCAGCTCTACGATACGATGGTCGATGAGGGGCTTCCCAGGAACCCGGAGGCCGTGGCTGAGCGCCAGGCGGATGAGGAGAGGGTGAGACAGGCTGTGCTCCGTCTCGGCGACGAGCAGCGCCAGGTCATCATCCTCCGTTTCGTCGAGGAGCTGGACTACCGCGAAGTGGCGGAGATCCTCGGCAAGAGCGTGGCGGCCGTGCGCGTCATTCAGCACCGCGCCCTCTGCGCCCTCCGCAAGATAATGAAGGTGGAAGAAGTTGCCTAGCATCGTAGAGGCCCTGGCCGAGTGCCTGGAGGCGCTGCGCGAGGGAGAGGAGCTGGCAGCCTGCCTGGAGATGTATCCCCAGTACCGGGCGGAGCTGGCGCCGCTCCTGGAGATAGCGGGCCTCATAAGGCCCCTGGCGCCCGAGGTGGTGCCCTCTCCCGCGTTCAGAGAGCAGACGAGAGAGCGGCTGCCCAAAGGGCCGGATGACTGGGAGGAGATATCATTCGCCCCCGACTGAGCGGTCTGGGGCACGAAGACTTCAATCATTCGGTAGATCCCGGCGGTTGATCGCCGTCTCGGCCTTCAACCATCGGTCGGCGAACACAAGCAAGCAAGCATACCTTAAGGAGGAAATAGAATGAGCTTAATCACCAGGTTTATGGCGTGGGTACGGGAAGAGACAGGCCAGACGATGGCCGAGTACGGCTTGATCCTCGCCCTGGTGGCGGTCGTGGTCATCGCCGGCATCACCCTTCTCGGTGGTAACCTACTCGCCTTCTTCAACACCCTGGCAGGCAACTTCTAGCTTCGGCTAGCGAAGAAGGAACAAGCAACTTACTCAAGCCAGGGAATGGGTGGCGGAGGATGGGTCTAGGCCCTCTCCGCCGCCCATTTCACCTTTTCAGGGGGCGGGGCGACGGTGCCGGTGGCGGGGCCGGGGATTCAAAGAAATCCCCTCTCTGGCCGATATTGAAATGGAAGCGTTGACGGAATTGCCTCGGTTCGGCTCCGTCTCGCAGGGCCATTGGAAGGCGGCTGGAGCCGCGGATAGAGATTGAGTGAGGTTCGTGACAAGATGAGATCCCTCTTGGCATGGCGTCGGCGGAGGAAGGAGCGGGGCCAGTCCGGCCAGAGCCTGGTCGAGCTGTCCCTTGTCTTGCCCATCTTCCTGCTGCTGTTCTCAGGGCTGGTCGAGGTAGGCGATGCCCTCAACTCCTACCTCACCGTGATCGACGCCAGCAGGGACGCCGCGCGCCTCGGCTCGAGAGGGCTAGCTACGGACACCGAGATCAGGGACCTCGTGGACAGGGATATGGAGCGCCTGCGCGACCCCTTCGACCCCGCGAGCGACGTGTCGGTAACCCACAACCCTGTGCCGGGCGATACGTCCGTCAAGGTCGAGGTCTGCTATGACCACGCGCTCATCTTCCCCCTGCCCGGCTTCATACCGGACCCGATCCACATTTGCTCCAGCACAACCATGCGGTCGATTTCCTATGAGTGATGAACGGTCGTTGATCGTGCCCGCTATCAGGGCAGGAGGAGACGAAGATGTCGTGGCGTAGGGCGAAGGCAACATTCACTGAGAGAGGCCAGGTACTGGTCATGTCCGCCTTGGTCATGCTCGTCCTCATGGCGGCGATTGGCCTGGCGATTGACCTGGGCCGCATCTTCGTTGCCCGCGCCCAGCTCGTCCGGGCGCTCGACGCCGCTGCCCTGGCCGGCACCCTCGAGCTGCCGGACGTGCCTGCTGCCCAGTCCAAGGTGTACCAATACATGGCGGAGAACGATCCCGATGCCGACATAGACGTGCCTGCGTCCCCCCAGGAGCGCCAGATCCAGGTGAACGGGAGCAAGCAGGTCCCGATGTTCTTCATAAAGATCTTTGGCGTCGAGTCG
>DAOUEO010000212.1:0-3291 GCA_034430455.1 Dehalococcoidia bacterium
CGCGCAGGGTGTCGCCCAGCTCCCAGACGCGGGCCCGCCAGAGCAGCAACGCCAGGAGCACGACGCCCAGCGCTATCTGAAACCATCGCCTCCTCATGGGCGGCCTCCCGCACTCACGGGGACGCCGGGGCGACGCCGCCACATCTCTCGCAGACAGGCGAAGCCGCGTCGCGTGGCGAGCACCTGCCGGCGCTTCTCCCGGTAGCGGCGAAGCTGCCACATCGTCACCAGGAGCGCAATCGCGGTCACCGGCACGAGAAGGAGGCCGTAGAGGAGCCCCCGCCAGCGCCCAAGACCGAACTCGGTGGCGTTGCAGGGGCCGCCCAGGGCGATGAGCGGGACTGCGAGGAGGAACTCGGGCAAGGTCATCACCTTGAAGAAGGAGAGGTAGCGGTTTCTAACGATGCGGACGGTGTGGGCGAAGACGGCCGGAGTGAGGTCGGTCCGCAGCGTGTGGAGGTGATAGACGACGGCCCTGGGGACGACGACCGTCCGGTAGCCGAGGGCGTGCACACGCAGCCCAAGGTCGAGGTCCTCGGCATAGGAGAAGAAGTCGGAATCGAAGATGTAGTCGATCTCATCCACGAGCTCGCGGCGGACGGCGATGCAAACCCCGTGCAGGAAGAGCGTGTCGATGGGCCGGTTGCCGGGCGGCAGCCGTCGGTAGCGCACGTAGCCCAATCGCGAGACCTCCGCCGTGTAGGCCGCGCCGGGGTCGTCCCTGTCAGCGGCCTTCGCGAACTCGGGATACCACGGCTGGATGATGTTGGCGTGGGCGGCCATGATGTCGGGCGACGACCTGAGAGCGTCGATCAGCTCCCGCAGCCAGGCGCGATGGACGATCGTGTCCTGGTTGAGGAAGACTACGGAACGGCCCCGCGCGTGGCGGAAGCCGATGTTGTTGCCCTCGGCATAGCCGTAGTTGCGGTCGAGCTCGATCACCTCGACCTCAGGGAAGCTCTCTTTGACGTATGAGACGGAGCCGTCGTGGGAGCCGTTGTCCACGTAGATGATCTCGTACTCGGCGCGGGGCATGTCCTGGTCTTGGAGGGAGCGGAAGCAGGCGTCGAGGTAGCGCCGGCCGTTGTAGCCGAGCACGATCACGCTTGCCGGGAGCGGTTCGGTCGAGGGCTCTCTCCGGGTGGCCGAGGCCATTCTTTACGTTCGCCTCCTGTTTGCCGCCGCTCTCATTCTACGCTACCATGGGGCCCACGATGGGGGACAGGTATCTCAGGGGAATCCGCGAGCACCCGGAGATCTCGCGGCAGGACGTTGGAGTCCTCCGCCGTCATCTCCCCGACGCCCGCCGCATCGTGGACATCGGCTGCGGGCAGGGCGGGTTCGTCGGCTGCTGCAAAGGCGAATTCGATCTGGTCATCGGTCTCGATCTGTCGGCCGAGGCCGCCCGAATGTGCACGGCGGAGGGCGCCTCGGGGGTCCGGTCGGACGCTCTGTTCTTGCCCCTGCGGACGGGGTCCGTGGATGTCGTCCGCGCCAAGGAGATCATCGAGCATCTCCCCGATCCCTTGTCGATGGTCCGGGAGGCGTATCGGGTTCTCAGGCCGGGCGGGCTCTTCCTGGCCCACGTGCCCAGCCAGTACTCCGCCCTCTATCCTGTCGGCAACTTCTACGACGACTATACTCACGTCCGGCCACTGAGCCGCGCCGGCGCCCGCCGTCTCGGCGAGGACGGCGGCTTCGAGCTTCTCTCTATCCACGGCTACACCGCGGGGCGAAACAGGTTCGAGCGTGGCGCCGGGCGCATCCTGGCCCTCGTTCTTCCCCACACCTGGCGCATCCTCGCGCGCAAGGCGCCGTGAAGCAAGGACAGGCGGCGCGTCCGGCACGATCGCCTACTCGATATCGATGAGGGCCGCGAGGAAGCCCCCCAGGCAGACGTTCGCGCCGATAATGAGGCAGCTCTGAGCAACGGCCGCGATGCCCGCGACATTCTGCCCCGCCTCACCCTGTCGCAACCACTCAAGGAAGATGTAGGCATCAAGCGCGCCGCCAACCAGAAGGAGGGCGACGCCGAGGAGGAGCACCCGCTCCAGCGACAGGTGATCGCGGTAGAACTGGATAAGCCGCCCTTCGGCGACGATGCCCTTCGACTCGGCGTAGAGGCTGGTGGCTACTCCCAGGATCAAGGCGTTGGAGCCGATGGCCAGGAGTATGCCGCCGGCAAACAGCGGCTGCCAATCGAGCGAACCGATATGGATGCCGCCCGCCCTCGCCAGGGTGACAGCAAGAGAGAGAAGGCCGATCAGAAAGAGGACGACGCCGGGAAGGAAGAAGGCGTACGTGGGCGTGTGCAACAGGAGAAAGCGAAGGTGCCGCCAGCCGTCGCGGAAGGTGTTGAGCTTGCTCTCCGCCACCCGCGGGTGATAGGGGATCGGCACCTCGGTCATCCGCAGCCCCCGGCGCGCGCCCTTGAGGATCATCTCCGACGCCAGCTCCATGCCCGCGGACTTGGGGCTGATGCGCTCGCAGGCCTCCCTGGTGAAGGCGCGCAGGCCGCACTGGCTGTCGCCCAGGCGCGACCCCGAGAAGAGGCCGACGAGCGCCGTCAGAACCGGCGTGCCGATGAAGCGGTGGCTCCAGGTCATCGAGCCGGGGGATAGCGTCTTCAGGCGGTTGCCCACGACCATGTCGTACCCCCGGCCGAGGGGCTCGACGAGGGGGCCGAGGTCGCTCAGGTCGTAGGTGTCGTCGGCGTCAGCCATGACGATGATCCTGCCCCGCGCCTCGGCAAAGCCGCGCCGGTGGGCGGCACCGTAGCCGCGCGTCGGCTCGTCGATGACGCGGGCGCCGGCCTCCCGCGCCCTCTCCCGCGAGCGATCGGTGGAGCCGTTGTCGACGACTATGACCTCGCCGCGCAGCCGCGCCGAATCGAACCAGCGGCGGGCCTTGCCCACGCAGGCAGCGACGGTCTTCTCTTCGTCCAAGCAGGGGAGGACGACGGAGATGTCGACCGCTCCCGCCGGAATGTCGCGCTCAGTCGCGGCGCCCGGCTCTTCCGGCGTCTCCGGCGGGTCGTCGGTCCTTTCGAGGCTCATCCACCGCTCCTGAGACACTGCTCTACGTTACTATCGGCTACACACTAGCGCCTCGAAAGCGGCTGGGCAACCTCCACTGCCATGCGCCAGCCTGTGGATCGAGCTCTTCAGTGTCCCCCGCGCGGGTCTGGCGGTCCCAGAGGGGGCTCATAGGAGACGATGGTGGAGGCGCCGTAGTCCGCCAGGTAGACCTGCCGACCGGGGTAGGCGGCGATCAGTTCTGCGGTTTTCGCGG
>DAOUEO010000213.1:0-2657 GCA_034430455.1 Dehalococcoidia bacterium
CGTGGTCGTCGACAGAGCGCATTAGCGGAGCCTTGGGGGAGTCCAGAGGGGGCAAGCCCCCTCTGGCGGGGGTTTCAGGGGGTGTCCCCCTGATTGCCCATATACGTTTCTGGGTGGGTGGGTGGGAAGGAGGACACCCATGTTACGGCGACCACGCCGACGCTCCCCACGAGCACGACGTCTCCCAAATGACCCCGGGCAACGAATAGCGAACCGCAATGCGCGGCGCCTCCGCCCCGCGTTGACTCTCTCCGACCCCCTGGCTACACTGACACCATGCCGGCGCCATCCACCGGCACACAGCGCCGGGCGGGAGCCCCACATTGACCAGCAACAGCAAGCGCGACTGGCACGAGCACACCTTCGCACCCTCCCTGAAGCGCCTCCCCGAGCGGCAGGAGCGCTTCCAGACCAGCTCCGGCGCCGACGTGCCGCCCCTCTGCGCCCCCGATGACCTCCCCGGCTGGGACTACCGCGAGAAGCTCGGCTTCCCCGGCGAATACCCCTTCACCCGCGGCGTCCAGCCCACCATGTACCGTGGCCGCCTCTGGACGATGCGCCAGTACGCCGGCTTCGGCGACGCCGCCGCCACCAACCGTCGCTTCCGCTACCTCCTCCAGCACGGTCAGACCGGCCTCTCCGTCGCCTTCGACCTCCCCACCCAGATCGGCTACGACGCCGACCAGCCCCAGGCCGCCGGCGAGGTGGGCAACGTGGGCGTCTCCATATGCAGCCTCGCCGACATGGAGGAGCTGTTCGCCGGCATACCCCTCGACAAGGCGACCACCTCTATGACCATCAACGCCACCGCTCCCATCCTGCTCGCGTTCTACGTAGCCTTGGCCCGAAAGCAGGGGGTCGACCTCTCGCGGCTGGGCGGCACCACCCAGAACGACATCCTTAAGGAGTACATAGCCCGCGGCACCTACATCTTTCCGCCGCGGCCCTCCCTGCGCCTGACCACCGACATCTTCGCCTATTGCCGGGACGTCCTTCCCTCCTGGAACACCATCAGCATCAGCGGCTACCACATGCGCGAGGCCGGCTCGACCGCCGCCCAGGAGGTCGCCTTCACCCTCGCCGACGGCATCGCCTACGTCGAGGGCGCCCTCTCCGCGGGCCTCACCGTCGACGAGTTCGCGCCCCGCCTCTCCTTCTTCTTTGCCAGCCACAGCAACCTCCTCGAGGAGGTCGCCAAGTTCCGCGCCGCCCGTCGCCTCTGGGCCGGTGTCATGAAAGAGCGCTTCCAGGCCCGCGACCCCCGTTCCCTCATGCTCCGCTTCCACACCCAGACCGGGGGAGTCACCCTCACCGCCCAGCAGCCCGAGAACAACATCGTGCGCACCGCCTTCCAGGCCCTCTCCGCCGTCCTGGGGGGCACCCAGTCGTTGCACACCAACGCCATGGACGAGGCCCTCGCCCTCCCCAGCGAGCGCGCCGCCCAGATCGCCCTGCGCACCCAGCAGATCATCGCCTGCGAGAGCGCCGCCGCCGACACCATCGACCCCCTTGCCGGCTCCTACTACGTCGAATGGCTCACCGATCGCGTCCAGGCCGAGGCCGAGGAGTATATCCGCCGCATCGATGAGATGGGCGGCGCCCTCGCCGCCATCGAGCGGGGCTTCCCCCAGCGGGAGATCCAGGCCAACGCCTACCGCCTGCAGAGGGACCTCGAGGAGGGACGGCGGGTGGTCGTCGGCGTCAACGAGTTCGTCTCCCCCGAGCCGCCGCTGGAGGGCCTCCTGCGGGTCGACCCCAAAGTGGGCGAGCGTCAGCGTCGGCGTTTGAGGGCGCTGCGCCGCCGCCGCGACGAGGCCGGTGTCCGGGCGTCTCTCGCCCGTCTCGCCGAGGCGGCCGGGGGCGCCGAGAACACCATGCCCGTCTTCATCGAGTGCGCCGAGAGCTACGCGACGCTGGGCGAGATGTGCGACGTCTTGCGCGGCGTCTGGGGCGAGCAGAAGGAGTCGCTAACATTCTGAGACCGTTCGTCCCCGCGACGGCGACCCCTCGAGAGAGGGCGCCCAGCGGGGGAGAGGAGGACGCATGATCAATCGAATCTCTCACGTCGGTATAGTGGTGAACAGCCTCGACGAAGCCGTGCCCTTCTATCGGGACGTCCTGGGCCTCTCCCTGGAGAGGATTCAGACCCTGGATGAAGATGATCTGAAGGCTGCTGTCCTCCGTCTGGGCGACATCGAGGTCGAGCTTCTGGAGCCGACCACGGCTGACAGCGCCCTGGCCCGCTTTCGGGAGCGTCGCGGCGACGGCATCCATCACATCGCCTTCGCCACGGATGACATCGGGGCCGAGATGGCCCGTCTCCAGCAACTCAACGTCCGGCTCATCGACCAGGAGCCGCGCCGCGGCCTCAACGGCCTCATCTGCTTCCTGCACCCGCGGGCCGCCGGCGGCGTGCTTCTCGAGCTGGAGCAATCCCAGGAGTAGTCGCGGGGCGGTTCGGCCGGTGGAACGCATGCAATAAGGGAGGCGGCAGCGCCTGATGGCAGAGCAGCACAAGATACGCGTCCTCATCGCCAAGCCCGGCCTCGACGGCCACGACCGCGGCGCCAAAGTAGTGGCGCGCGCCCTCCGCGACGCCGGCATGGAGGTCATCTACACCGGCATCCGCCAGACACCGGAGATGATCGCCGAGGCCG